>NZ_CAWORF010000030.1:0-10956 GCF_963883545.1 Escherichia sp. E4702
GGCGCTGTGTCTGGCATGCCTGCAATCCGGGGGACTGGACCAGGAAAAAACTTGCAGGCCGTAACAGTATCTACAAAATCACGCTAAATCAGGCTATTGCGCAGTCTGCGGTCGGNCTGATAAGACGCGGCAGCGTCGCATCAGGTGTTGATGTCGGATGCGGCGTAAACGCCTTATCCGACCTACAAAATCACACTAAATCAGGCTATTGCGCTGTCTGGCGTAGGCCTGATAAACGCGGCAAGCGTCACATCAGGCATTGATGTCGGATGCGGCGTAAACGCCTTATCCGACCTACAAAATCACGCCAAATCAGGCTATTGCGCTGTCTGGCGTAGGCCTGATAAGACGCGGTAAGCGTCACATCAGGCATCCACACATTGCCGGGTGGATATCCCCGGCAATCTTCAATTACTGATCCGCAGTCTTATCAAATTTGCCCAGCACTTCACGCTCGTAGGCCATCGCTTTTTTGTGGTCAAATTTGTGTTCCCACTTGGCAATCACCAGCACCGCCAGCGCATTACCTACCACGTTCAGCGCGGTACGCGCCATGTCGAGGATACGGTCAACACCGGCAATAAACGCCAGACCTTCCAGCGGAATACCTACGCTACCCAGCGTTGCCAGCAGCACAACAAACGACACGCCCGGCACGCCAGCAATCCCTTTCGAGGTCACCATCAGCGTCAGCACCAGAATGATTTCCTGCCAGATAGACAGGTCAATACCATACAACTGCGCGATGAAAATAGCGGCAATACTTTGATACAGCGTCGAACCATCAAGGTTAAAAGAGTAACCGGTCGGCACCACGAAACTGGTGATCGACGCCGGGGCGCCGTAGGCTTCCATCTTCTCAATAATTCGCGGCAGCACACTTTCGGAGCTGGCAGTGGAGTACGCCAGAATCAACTCATCTTTCAGAATACGAATCAGGATCCAGACGCTTAACCCGCACAGGCGCGCCACAATTCCCAGCACTACCAGCGCGAAGAACAGAATGGCGAAATGCACCAGCAGCACCAGTTTCGCCAGTGGCCACAGAGAAGAGAAACCAAAGTTAGCCACCGTCACCGCAATCAGCGCAAACACACCCACTGGGGCATAGCGCATCACCATGTGCGTCACTTTAAACATGGTTTCAGAGATAGAGCGGAACACGGTCACCAGCGGTTCACGATGCAACGCAGGCAGGGAGGAAAGCCCCAAACCAAACAGTACCGAGAAGAAGATGATTGGCAGCATTTCGCCTTTCGCCATCGACGCCACAATGTTCGTCGGCACCAGCGACAAAATCGTGCCCATAATGCCGTGGGAACTGCTTTGGACTGCTTCCGTAGTGCTCTGATATTTCGAGATATCGACGGTCGCCAGCTGCGACATATCCACTCCGGCACCGGGCTGGAAGACGTTCGCCAGAGTGATCCCCAAAATGATAGCGATGGTGGTGATCACCTCGAAGTAGATAATGGTTTTCGCACCTATACGCCCGAGCTGTTTGGCATCACCAACACCCGCGATACCCACCACCAGCGTGGAAATTACAATCGGCACAACAATCATTTTGATCAGGTGGATGAAGATATCACCCGCTGGAGAGAGCAAATTGACGACCAGCCAGTCGCGACTGTCGCTATGGTAGTGCAGGTAGCTTCCCAGGAGAATGCCCAGCACCATAGCAAACAGAATCTGCCAGGCCAGGCTGAATTTTATATTTTTCATATGAATGACTTCCTCAATGGAGCGCCGTTCCCCGTTCAGAAACGCGAGAACGTGACATACTGCCAGGGCATGAATTGTGTTGCGTTGGTTTGTAGATTTTTTTAACGCTTATGATCAGTATCATTTGCGCGGTATGTTGCGCAACCCTTTAACAACAGAGCTTTTCGCTGCATTAATGCATAATAACGCGAGTTTATGGCAGGATTAATGAATAACCATTTGTTATGGAAAGATTTTTATTTGTTTAATCTGCAATAATACTAATTAGTGATTATTTTTGGCATATGTTCATTCGATTATTTTTTATTCAGCTCAATGACATAATCTTCAACGCCGGATGATTAATCCGATCGCCGCTGTAGCAGTTTTGCCATATTAATCGACTCAACCAACTGTGTTCGGTTAACTCGCGGTGAGTTGAGATCCATCACTTTTTGCCATAGTTCGATAGCTTGCGCGTAGTTCGCCTGCATAAACGCATCTGAAGCCAGCAGCATCAGGGCGGTGATTTCATTACTGTCCAGCGCGAGGGCTTTGTCGATCATTGCGCGAGTCTGGGCGGTCATATGCTGGCTGGCCTGGTAATAAAGCACCGTCGCCAGCGCCGCATACAGTTCAGCGTTCTCACCGCGTAGTTGCAACGCCTGACGGTACGCCAGCAGCGAATTGCTGTAATCGTTTTGCCACAGATAGTACTCGCCCAGTAACGCCCACTGTTCGCTGTTTTGTGGATTAGCGCGGATTTTATCCTGCAATGCCTGAAGCTGCGCTTCCGGGGTTTGCTGGCTGGCAAACTGATGTAGCGGATCGCGCTGACGCTGATACTCCGCACGTACCGCCTGCCATTTTGGGCTTAACAGATAACTGCCGATACAGAGAAATACCATCAAAATCGTGAGTGTTGTCAGCATTTTTACCGGTATTTGAGGCTGTTTCATCGCTTCGCCCTCACTCGCCAGAGGATCAGTGCCATCAGCAGTAACAACACCACTGGCAGCGCCCACAACACCAGCGTCTGACCCGTTAACGGTGGGTTATAGCGAACAAAATCTCCGTAGCGTTCGGTCATCCAGCCAATGATTTCGACTTCGTTCTTCCCCTCCTCCACCATGCTGTAAACCTGATGGCGCATACTGACTGCAACCGGCGCATTGGATTCCAGTAAGTTCTGATTCTGGCACTGCGGACAACGTAACTGGCTGGCAATATTTAACGCCTGTTGCTGTTGTTGCGGATTGGCGAATTGCCAGGTGTCTACGACCTGAGCGTGCGCAAAACAGGTAAATAGCAGCAGCAAAGTGAGAAGCCCTTTATTCATCGCGCTTCCTCCCCCGCCATCCGCTTAACAATGCGCCTGCAATCATCAACAATCCTCCCCCCCAGATCCAGCGCACACCGCTTTGTACATACAAACGAAAAGCGTAACGATCCGCTCCGGTTTTCTCGCCCATGACCACATACCAGTCATGGATGCCGTTCCAGCGAATTGACGGCTCCATCATTTGCTGACGGCGTGCTTCATAGAAACGCCGCTCCGGCGTTAATTCACCAATACGTTGCTGATGGTCAAACAGTGCCACTATCGCTTTTTCGCTGGTGTAATTGCCTTTGGCTTGCAGATCGAGGCGCTCAAACCGGAAGGTGTATCCTGCCAGTTTTACCTGCTGCCCCGGCTGTAAATTCAGGCTGATCTCCTGACGGCTGACGCTGGAAACCACGATCCCCGCGGCAAATAACAGCACGCCCGCATGCGCCAGCAGCGCCGGAAGCTGCGCGCGTTTGCCAGAGACAAACGTCGCCAGCACAATCACCACCAGCATCAACAGGCCAAACGGTAACGTTGCGCGGTTAAAATACGGTGCGCCAACGGAGAGGCGTCCCCAGCCCAGCAGGCCGTAAATCATCGGATAAAGCGTTCCCACCAGCACGATCAGTAGCACTGCGCAAAACAGCAACAGCGTAGCGAGGATTAACATTTCCCGCGATAACACCGAAAAACGCACCGCCAGGCCACCGTCCCGCGCTCGCCAGCCATACAGAGCCAGAGACGCAAGGCTAATCAGTGCAAACAGACTGAACAACGGCACGGCGCGGACGTTATCCAGCGCGAACGCATGAACCGAAACCAGAATGCCAGAACGGACAATCAACGTCCCCAGCAGCGACAGCATCAGAGTAACGATCGCCAGCAGCAGCGACCAGTGGCGGAAAATCCCCCGCTGGCGTGTCAGGGATAAACTGTGCAGCAGCGCAGTGGCAGAAAGCCAGGGTAATAAAGAGGCGTTTTCCACCGGATCCCAGAACCACCAGCCGCCCCAGCCCAGTTCGCAATAGGCCCACCAGGAACCGAGGATGATCCCCGCCGTTAATGCGCTCCAGCCAGGTAGTGCCCAGCGCCAACAAATTCTGGCGCAGGCACCATCAAACTCGCCGCGCAGTAAACTCGCCAGCGCCACGCTCGCCGCCACCATCAAACCGCCATAGCCAAGGTAAAGCAGCGGCGGATGAAAGATAAGACCGGGATGTTGCAGCATCGGATTGAGATCGCGGCCTTCGATTGCTGGTGGAAATATCCGCACGAAAGGGTCGGACCACAGCACCACAAACAGTAGCAGCGCGGCGAGCATGAGAGATAAAACGGCTAGCGTCAGCGGAAATAGCGGATCGGTTTGCTGCCGATAATGCCAGGCAAACAGCGCGCTCCAGACGGAAAGCAACAGCACCCAAAGTAGCAACGAACCTTCATGACCGCCCCACACCGCCGCCAGTTTGAGTTCCCACGACAGCAGGCTGTAGCTATGTTGGGCGACATAAATGACCGAGAAATCGCTGATGAGAAAACAATACGTCAGTACGCCAAAGGCGAGCAGCAGGAGCGCGAACTGCGCCAGAATGCCGATGCAAGTGAGTCGCATCATGGCAGGCCAGCGCAACCGCACTCCCGCGAAGGTCATCAACGGGGTCAACACGTTGACCCCGAGACTTAACAACAACGCCAAAAAACCGACTTCAGGAAGGAATACGTCCAGAAACCACCTCTGTTCTGGCTTACGCCACCGTTAACTGCCCGGCGTAGAGAATGAAAAAGCGCAGCATCAACACGCCGACCAGGCTGGCCCCACACGCCGCCAGCACAGCAGGAATGCCAGAACTGCGATTGACCCACGGTTTGAGCAACATTGGCACAATCAGCCCCAGCCCAGCGACACCAAGCCAGAACCACCACGTCCAGAAACCGCCGCCCAATGCCGCCACCAGCGCACGCACTTTACCGTCATCGCCCAGCGCCAGACCGACAAAAAACGCCACCAGCAGGAAGATTTCACCCCATACCACGGGGATTTCCATACGGTGTACAAAGTGCGCTTCCGTGGAATGCGGGTTACTGCGTTGGCGTATCGCCATGGCGATCAGCGCCACCGCCGCACCGGACGAGATGCCGGAGAAGAGGAACAGCACCGGCAGGATCGGATTATTGAGGAACGGATACGATTTCAGCGCCGACAGCAGAAAGCCGGTATAAGCCCCCAGCAGCACCGCCAGCACCAGCATCAATGTTTCCAGTCCGCGATGAACGGGCGTCAGCAGGCTCAGAACCTTTTGCACGATCCCCAGCTTCGGCAACCAGCGTTGTTGCAGGGCAAGCAAATCATGTTCAAAGATTTTCGCCAGCCACAGCACCAGCACCACCATGTAGAGCTGAAACAGCATCACCCCCATCGACATCACCGAGGTAAAACTGTAGTGGAACATCAGCTTCCAGAAGGTCCACGGCTTTGTCAGGTGGAAGACGAGGATCAACAGACCGAGGATCACCGCGCCAGGCCCGACAATCAGCGTGGTGCGCAGCAACGTACTGTCTGCACCGCCCGCCTGCGGGTAGAAGCGACGTAACAGCACGGCCAGCGTCACCAGACCGGCAGAAATACCAATCAAAAACAGGTAGATGGCAATCGGCCAGTCCCACACCAGCGATTCAAAATGAAATGCGGAAGTCTGCGTCATTGGCTCACCTCCCCGTATTTAAACGGTACGCGGTACAGCTTCGGTTTGGTTCCCAGCGCCAGCTTATAGCGGTAAGTGGGCTTCTGGCGCAGCAGTTGCGAAATCTCACTGTTGGGATCGTCCAGATTGCCAAACGTCAGCGCCTTCGTCGGGCAAGCTTCAACGCACGCGGGTAACTTACCGGCCTGCAAATTAGTCTTGCGGCAGAAATCGCATTTGTCCGCTGTCTTCGTGACCGGATGGATAAAGCGCACGCGGTACGGACAGGCGGCGATGCAATACTGACAACCGACGCAGAGATCCGGATTAACATCGACAATCCCACTGGCGGCATCACGAAAAGACGCACCGGTCGGGCAGACGTCAACGCACGGCGCATGATCGCAGTGCTGGCAAGACTTACGGAAGAAGCGATATTTCACATCAGGAAATTCGCCCTGCGGCTCGCTACGAATAATCGTCAGGCGCGAGACACCTTCCGGCACCTTGTTCACTTCCCGACAAGCATCCATACAGGCGGTACAGCCGATACATAACGACTCGTCATGCACCATGCCGTAACGCACCCCATTGATATTCAACATTTTCGCCACCACGCGCCCTGCGGTGCCGCTGACGGCTGCCAGCACACCGACGCCGGTGAGAAACTGGCGACGAGACCAGGTCATGGCTGCTCCTTAAGCAACGGAACAGACGCCGGGTTAAAGTTCGGATTGGTGCGCTGATCGCTGTGGCAATCGACGCAAATCTTAATCCGTCCTTTGTCACTTAACGTCTGCATCGTATCTTGCTGTGGATGCAGGGAATGGCAGCTGGCGCACGCCACTTTGGTTACGTGGACATCGTGCGGCCAGAACGCTTTTTGCAACTGTTCCGGCAGATGGCAGGACATACAAACACTGTTCTGCTCACCAACCTTGTACATCGGCTCGTTAAAGCGCATCACATCTTTCACCCCTTCACGGTGTTGCGGTGATGGCTGACCGTGACAGTTGGTGCAGGTGACCGGCAGTTTGTTATTCGGGTTGATAACGGAAGCATGTTTGCCATGCATACCTTCGGTATCTGGCTTATGACAGTCCAGACAGGCGGCATCCGGGTTACGCTGCTGGGTAACTTCGTAGCGATCACCAGATGCCTGCGCCGCAGGGGTAGCGGTAATTCCGTTCAGGCTCCACAACAGGCCCGACGCCAGCACCCCGGCAGTTAATAACGAACGTAATACGCTCATATTCACTCCATTGTGTTTTCCGCCCCTTGCGAGGCGGAACGGGGTTATTGGCTTAACAGACCGTTTTTACGTGCCTGCTCTTCCCACTGCGGGATCACCGTTTTGATGAAGTCCTGCTTCTCGGCCTTGATTTGTTCCATGTTCAGGCCAATGGCCTGCTGGGCTTTCTCTTTGGTCGAGATATCCGGGATCTGGATTTCATGGGTGATGCCTTTGGTCGCCAGCAGGCGCGCCAGTTTGGTGCGTGCATCCGCCGCTTTATCCATCGCCGTACCGAGCATCCGTAAACCTTCTTCCGGTGCGTGCATATGAATGCCGTGGGAAGCGATCGCCAGATCCCAGCGCCACTGGGCATGACGGATATCGTCCTGAATTGGCTTCATTTCGGCTTCCGTCGCGCCTGCATCCAGCGCTGCTTTCGCTTCGAAGTGAGCGTGAACCAGTTGATCTTCAACCTTGATTTTCAGGTCGTTAATCGACTGCTTACGTTCCGCGACCACTTTTTGCAAGGCAGCTTTGTCCTGGGTATGGCAGTTCGCACAAGTCTGGGCGAAGTTATCAAACGGATTGCCAATTTTATGGTCGGTGTAGAGTTTGCCTTCGGCGTTCTGCACTTTTGGCATATGGCAGTCGATACAGGTCACGTTGTTTTTGCCGTGAATGCCCGCTGTCCAGGTTTCATATTCCGGGTGCTGCGCTTTCAGCATTGGTGTTTTTGACAGGGAGTTAGTCCAGTCAGAGAAGGCAATTTTGTCGTAATACTGCTCCATATTTTCGACTTTCATGCCGTCATCCCACGGGAATTTAACCGCTTTGTTTTTGCCGTCGAAGTAATACTCCACATGGCACTGACCGCAAACCATCGATTGCTGGTCGAAACGTCCGGCTTTCTCAAAAGGTTTACCAATGGCTTCCATCGCGCGAGCCGCATATGGACGGGAAAGGGTTAACTCCGGTTTGCCTTTGGCGAACTCTGGTGAGGCGGTGTTATGGCAGTCGGCACAACCTAAGTTGTTGACGATTTCCGGGCCGCCGCGCGCCCATTTACCGTGGAAGTAGCCATCTTCGCCGTCTTTCTGGATCAGGCGCGCCACATCCGGGCTTTTACAACTCCAGCATGCCATCGGTAGCGGACCATCTTCAGCGTTTTTCGGCGCACCGGTACGCAGGGTTTCACGCACATCGGTCACAGCAAAGGCATGTCCACGCGGCTTGTTGTAATCGCGCGAGAAGGGATACCCCGCCCACAGGATCACCAGCCGTGGATCTTCCGCCAAGGCGTCAACACGCTCTGACTGTTCCGAGGTGGCTTTCCAGGAGAGATATTGATCGGGATGCTGTGGGGCAAAGGTTTCATTCTTCGCTTCCACAGTTACAGGTTTCGCGGGAGCGGCCGTTTGTTCAGCGTGAACAGAAGTGAAAAAGAAAAAAGGAATCAACAAGCTGAAGATACGGCGTGCGTTTATTTTTATCCTTGTCATAGGGGCTT
The DNA here is from genome assembly GCF_963883545.1 of Escherichia sp. E4702. Classification (NCBI taxonomy): domain Bacteria; kingdom Pseudomonadati; phylum Pseudomonadota; class Gammaproteobacteria; order Enterobacterales; family Enterobacteriaceae; genus Escherichia; species Escherichia sp. E4702. The sequence goes on from NZ_CAWORF010000030.1 coordinate 8,451, forward strand.
TATCCAAATTTTGCCATTGAGGCAATGGCAGTTTTTATTGTTTTTTCATGACAGTAACCGCACATACACTGTCATGACATTGCTCGCCCCTATGTGTAACAAATAACCACATACGGAATGTTGTCTTTAATCAATTGTAAGTGCATGTAAAATACCACTTTAGAGTTAGTCGGTAATTTCCTCCATTTCAAACACATGCATAACTGCATGTTCCAGAAAGAAAATGCCAACTTTTGTTGGTGTCCTTCAAAAATAATCCTGTCGTTTATTTGCACAATTCTACTTTTGCGTGATCTGCCGCCCAAATACTAAACAAAACTGCCAATACCCCTACATTTAACGCTTATGACACATATTATTAACATCCTACAAGGAGAACAAAAGCATGAGCCAAATACACAAACACACCATTCCTGCCAACATCGCAGACCATTGCCTGATAAGCCCTCAGCAGTACGAGGCGATGTACCAACAATCAATTAACGCACCAGATACCTTTTGGGGCGAACAGGGAAAAATTCTCGACTGGATCAAACCGTACCAGAAGGTGAAAAACACCTCCTTTGCCCCCGGCAATGTGTCCATTAAATGGTACGAGGACGGCACGCTGAATCTGGCGGCAAACTGCCTTGACCGCCATTTGCAAGAAAACGGCGATCGTACCGCTATTATCTGGGAAGGCGACGACGCCAGCCAGAGCAAACATATCAGCTATAAAGAGCTGCACCGCGACGTCTGCCGCTTCGCTAATACCCTGCTCGAGCTGGGCATTAAAAAAGGTGATGTAGTCGCGATTTATATGCCGATGGTGCCGGAAGCCGCAGTCGCGATGCTGGCCTGCGCCCGCATTGGCGCGGTGCATTCGGTAATTTTCGGCGGCTTCTCGCCGGAAGCCGTTGCCGGACGCATCATCGATTCTAACTCACGGTTGGTGATCACTTCCGACGAAGGTGTGCGCGCCGGGCGCAGCATTCCGCTGAAGAAAAACGTTGATGACGCGCTGAAAAACCCGAACGTCACCAGCATTGAACATGTGGTGGTACTGAAGCGTACTGGCGGGAAAATTGACTGGCAGGAAGGGCGCGATCTGTGGTGGCACGACCTGGTTGAGCAAGCCAGCGATCAGCACCAGGCGGAAGAGATGAACGCCGAAGATCCGCTGTTTATTCTCTATACCTCCGGTTCTACCGGTAAGCCGAAAGGCGTGCTGCACACTACCGGCGGTTATCTGGTGTACGCGGCGCTGACCTTTAAATATGTCTTTGATTATCATCCGGGCGATATCTACTGGTGTACCGCTGATGTGGGCTGGGTTACCGGACACAGTTATTTGCTGTACGGCCCGCTGGCCTGCGGCGCGACCACGCTGATGTTTGAAGGCGTTCCCAACTGGCCGACGCCTGCCCGTATGGCGCAGGTGGTGGATAAGCATCAGGTCAATATTCTTTACACCGCGCCAACGGCGATTCGCGCGCTGATGGCGGAAGGCGATAAAGCGATTGAAGGCACCGACCGTTCGTCGCTACGCATTCTCGGTTCCGTGGGCGAGCCAATCAATCCGGAAGCGTGGGAGTGGTACTGGAAAAAAATCGGCAACGAGAAATGCCCGGTGGTCGATACCTGGTGGCAGACCGAAACTGGCGGTTTCATGATTACGCCGCTGCCTGGCGCTACCGAGCTGAAAGCCGGTTCTGCGACGCGTCCGTTCTTCGGCGTGCAACCGGCGCTGGTGGATAACGAAGGTAATCCACAAGAAGGTGCCGCTGAAGGCAGTCTGGTGATCACCGATTCCTGGCCGGGTCAGGCGCGTACGCTGTTTGGCGATCACGAACGTTTTGAACAGACCTACTTCTCCACCTTCAAAAATATGTATTTCAGCGGCGACGGCGCGCGTCGCGATGAAGATGGCTATTACTGGATCACCGGGCGCGTGGACGACGTGCTGAACGTCTCTGGTCACCGTCTGGGGACGGCAGAGATTGAGTCGGCGCTGGTGGCGCATCCGAAGATTGCCGAAGCCGCCGTCGTCGGTATTCCGCACAATATTAAAGGTCAGGCGATCTACGCCTACGTCACGCTTAATCACGGGGAGGAACCGTCACCAGAACTGTACGCAGAAGTCCGCAACTGGGTGCGTAAAGAGATTGGCCCGCTGGCGACGCCAGACGTGCTGCACTGGACCGACTCCCTGCCTAAAACCCGCTCCGGCAAAATTATGCGCCGTATTCTGCGCAAAATTGCGGCGGGCGATACCAGCAACCTGGGCGATACCTCGACGCTTGCCGATCCTGGCGTGGTCGAGAAGCTGCTTGAAGAGAAGCAGGCTATCGCGATGCCATCGTAACCCACAATTGCCCGATGCGAGTCGGTAACGGTTTGTAGGCCTGATAAGACGCGACAGCGACGCATCAGGCGTTGATTGCCGGATGCGGCGTGAACGCCTTATCCGGCCTACATTCGGCAACGGCTGTAGGCCTGATAAGACGCGACAGCGTCGCATCAGGCA
>NZ_CAWORF010000031.1:0-41900 GCF_963883545.1 Escherichia sp. E4702
GTAGGCCTGATAAGACGCGACAGCGACGCATCAGGCGTTGATTGCCGGATGCGGCGTAAACGCCTTATCCGCCTACATTCGGCAACAGTTGTAGGCCTGATAAGACGCGACAGCGGCGCATCAGGCATTGATTGCCGGATGCGGTGCAAGCACCTTATCCGGCCTACATTCGGCAAGGGTTACTCGAGCGTTAACCTTCTCCCATAAGGGAGCGGGAATTAAAACAATCCCTACATTACCTCTGGAGAATCTGTGATGAATGGTACGATTTATCAGCGGATAGAAGACAATGCGCATTTCAGGGAGTTAGTCGAAAAACGGCAACGGTTTGCCACCATCCTGTCGATTATTATGCTGGCAGTTTATATCAGCTTTATTTTACTGATCGCCTTTGCGCCCGGCTGGCTGGGCACCCCGCTGAATCCGAACACCAGCGTTACACGCGGTATTCCCGTTGGCGTTGGGGTCATTGTTATCTCCTTTGTTCTCACTGGTATCTACATCTGGCGGGCGAACGGCGAATTCGACCGTCTAAATAATGAAGTCCTGCATGAGGTACAAGCATCATGAAAAGAGTTCTGACGGCGCTTGCCGCCACACTCCCTTTCGCAGCTAACGCCGCGGATGCTATTAGCGGGGCCGTTGAGCGCCAGCCAACAAACTGGCAGGCGATTATTATGTTCCTGATTTTCGTCGTGTTCACGCTCGGCATTACCTACTGGGCGTCAAAACGCGTACGTTCTCGTAATGACTACTACACCGCAGGCGGCAATATCACTGGCTTCCAGAACGGGCTGGCGATTGCCGGGGACTATATGTCTGCCGCCTCATTTTTGGGGATCTCCGCGCTGGTGTTTACTTCCGGCTATGACGGGCTGATCTACTCGCTGGGCTTCCTGGTGGGCTGGCCAATCATTCTGTTCCTGATTGCTGAACGTCTGCGTAACCTGGGCCGCTATACCTTTGCGGATGTGGCTTCTTACCGTCTGAAACAAGGGCCGATTCGTATTCTTTCGGCTTGTGGTTCTCTGGTGGTGGTGGCGCTTTACCTTATCGCCCAGATGGTGGGCGCAGGTAAACTTATCGAGCTGCTGTTTGGCCTTAACTATCACATTGCCGTGGTACTGGTCGGCGTGCTGATGATGATGTACGTCCTGTTCGGCGGCATGCTGGCGACCACCTGGGTACAGATTATCAAAGCCGTTCTGTTGCTGTTCGGTGCCAGCTTTATGGCCTTTATGGTGATGAAACACGTCGGCTTTAGCTTCAACAATCTGTTCAGCGAAGCGATGGCGGTACACCCAAAAGGTGTCGACATCATGAAGCCGGGCGGACTGGTGAAAGATCCGATCTCAGCACTGTCGCTGGGGCTTGGACTGATGTTTGGTACGGCTGGCTTGCCGCATATTCTGATGCGCTTCTTTACGGTCAGCGATGCCCGCGAAGCGCGTAAGAGCGTGTTCTACGCCACCGGGTTTATGGGCTACTTCTATATCCTGACCTTTATTATCGGCTTCGGCGCAATCATGTTGGTTGGTGCAAATCCGGAATATAAAGACGCGGCGGGCCATCTGATTGGTGGTAACAACATGGCGGCAGTTCACCTGGCCAATGCGGTGGGCGGCAACCTGTTCCTCGGCTTTATTTCAGCGGTTGCTTTCGCCACTATCCTCGCGGTGGTTGCGGGTCTGACGCTGGCAGGCGCTTCCGCGGTTTCTCACGACCTGTACGCCAACGTCTTCAAAAAAGGCGCGACCGAACGTGAAGAGCTGCGGGTATCAAAAATCACCGTGCTGATTTTGGGCGTGATCGCGATTATCCTCGGCGTGCTGTTTGAGAATCAGAACATCGCCTTCATGGTGGGCCTGGCGTTTGCCATCGCCGCGAGCTGCAACTTCCCAATCATTCTGCTTTCCATGTACTGGTCGAAGTTGACTACTCGTGGCGCAATGATGGGCGGCTGGTTAGGGCTGATTACTGCGGTAGTACTGATGATCCTCGGCCCAACGATTTGGGTACAGATCCTCGGTCACGAAAAAGCCATCTTCCCGTACGAATATCCGGCGCTATTCTCAATCAGCGTGGCATTCCTCGGCATCTGGTTCTTCTCGGCAACCGATAATTCAGCGGAAGGGGCGCGCGAGCGTGAACTGTTCCGTGCGCAATTTATCCGTTCCCAGACCGGCTTTGGCGTTGAGCAGGGCCGCGCGCATTAATCTCCACTAGCCTCTGGTCACCTGACCAACGGTAAAAAGGTGCGATGTACTGCACCTTTTTACCGATTACACCGCCAAAGCGTTATTGGTTCTCTTCAATTAACAACGCTTCCAGCAGATCGAGATCGTGTAGCAACTTTTGCAGCGTTTCGTTGCTGATCTCCCGCGTGGCGCGCAGGTGATAAAGTTCCGCACGTTCAGAACGCAACGCCGCCAGACGGAAGCGACGCTCCAGGTTCTCTTCCTGGACAGAACTTTCAACGTCGTTTCGGCCGTCGGCGCGACGACGCAGGTTACCGATGACGCGAGAGCTGACTTCGGTAAGCAGCTGGTTGTCGATATTCTCTTCAGTGTCCGCCGCCAGTCGCTCTTCCATTTTCTGGATCGCCACAATCGCCACTTCTGCCGTTGCCGCGCGCGCAATGCGTTCCTCTTTCAACTGCTGAGAATGATCTGCGACTTCAATGTGTTGCAGCAGAACAGGCAGCATCACCACGCCAACAAACAGCGAGAAGAGAATGACGCCAGCCGCCAGGAACACCAGCTCATAACGCGCCGGGAAGACGTTGCCATCCGGCAACAGCAGCGGAATAGAGAGCACACCAGCCAGGGTGATAGCCCCGCGAACCCCGGCAAAAGACGCGATAAGAATTTCTCGTGTGGTCCACGAACCAAACTCCATCGGTTTCTTCTTCAGGAAGCGGTTACTGAACTTTTTCATCGTCCACAGCCAGCCGAAACGGACCAGCATGAGCGCTGCGTAAATCAAGATGATGTCGGTAAACAGCATCCAGATTTCGACGTTCGGGTCGATCTCTGCCGCCATCAGCGACGTCTCCAGAATGCCCGGCAGTTGCAGGCCCAACAGCAAGAACACCATGCCGTTAAAGACAAACTCCAGCATCGCCCAGGTGCTGTTCGCACGCAGACGCATCGCCAGCGGCGCACGGCGCATCACGCCTGAACGGGTAATGGTCATCCCGGCAGCAACTGCCGCAAGGATACCGGAAACGCCAATATGTTCGGCAATCAGATAAGAGGCGAACGGCAGCAGGAACAGCAGGACTATCTGTGTCGCAGGTTCATCGCCGCCCCAGCGGCTCAGGAAGCGCAGCGAGCGACCATATAGCCAGCTCACCACAAATCCCGCGAGAATACCGCCGATCGCGACTTTCATAAATTCGACCGTCGCACCGCCAACAGTGAAGATCATGGTCCCCATCGCGACTGCCACGGCAAACTTCAACGACACCAGGCCGGAGGCGTCATTCATCAACGCTTCGCCCTGCAAAATACCCATGATTTTTTTCGGTATTCGCCCTTCGCCAACAATCCCGGAGAGCGCCACGGCATCGGTCGGAGAGAGCACCGCCGCTAGCGCAAAGGCCGGAATTAGCGGAATGCCTGGCACCACCCAGTAAATGAGGAAGCCAATGCCGACTACGGTGACTACCACCAGCGCCAGCGCAAGACCGAAGATCTCTCGGCCATGTTCGAGAAATTCACGAGTCGGCGTTTTCCAGCCATCAGCAAACAGCAGCGGCGGGATAAACAAAACTAAAAAGAGTTCAGGATCAAACTCCACATGCAAACCAAACGTCGGCCACGCCAGTAGCGCACCAATGGCGATTTGCATAAGCGGAAGCGGGATCTGAAAGGGCATGACACGAGTGACCACCCCGGACAGCGAAACCACGAGGGTCATTATCAGTATGGTAAAGAAGATTTCCATGCGTTCCCTGTTTGCGATGTTTTATGGTTTGAGAAAGGCGTTATGCCTGAATTCTCAGTTTTTTCAGAATATCGCAAAAGCTCACACAATGTACGGAGAAAATAAAAACGGGCGGCCATTGCCACCCGTTTTCAGAATCTTATTAAAGATTAGATAGCCCAGCCACCCGCGTAGAAGGTCACCAGTGCCGCGGCGATAACAACCGTACCAATGTTCAGCTTACGCCATTCGCCAGAAACCAGACGCCCAATAACCAGGGTAGCGAAACCGATCATAATGCCGGTCACGATGTTACAAGTCAGTACAATGAATACCGCCGTCACCAGCCCCGCCATCGCATCGACAAAATCAGCAAAGTCGATTTTAGCCACGTTGCTTAACATCAGCAGGCCAACATACATCAGCGCCGGAGCCGTTGCGTAACCTGGAACAAGGTAAGAGAGCGGAGAGAGGAACAGAATCAGCAGGAACAGCACGCCGACGGTGATTGCCGTCAGACCGGTTTTACCACCCGCTGCCGTACCCGCCGCAGACTCGATGTATACCGCGGCCGGAGCCGCCCCCACCAGGCCTGAGAAAACGCTGCTCAGGGAGTCGGTGGTCAGCGCTTTGCCGCCATCAATGATCTGCCCGTCTTTATCCAGCAGGTTCGCCTGACCGGCGACTGCACGGATGGTTCCGGTCGCATCAAAGACCGCAGTCATCACCAGCGCCAGTACGCTCGGCAGTACCACCGGATTCAGCGCGCCCATAATATCCAGGCTACCAATCAGCGAGTTACCATTTTCATCGCTCAATGACGGCATAGCGAAAACGCCGGAGAAATGAACGTTAGGATCGAAGATCAGGCCCACAATCGAGATACCGATAATGGTCAGCAGAATGCCGCCCGGCACTTTCAGTTTTTCCAGACCGACGATCACCGCCAGACCTACCAGCGACATAATAACCGGGAAGGTGGCGAAATCACCCAGCGCAACCGGCAGACCGTCGAGCGGATTTTTAATGACCAGGCCAACACCATTCGCAGCAATCAGCAGCAGGAACAGGCCGATACCAATCCCCGTACCGTGCGCCACACCGTGTGGCAAGTTGCGCAAAATCCAGCTACGGATACCCGTTGCAGAAATGACTGTAAACAGCACCCCCATCAGGAACACGGCGCCCAGCGCGACCGGAACGCTAATATGCTGCCCCAGCACCAGGCTGAATGCAGTAAACGCGGTCAGGGAGATAGCGCAACCGATAGCCAGCGGCAAATTGGCCCACAGCCCCATCGCGATAGAACCAATTCCGGCAACCAGACAGGTCGCAACAAAAACTGCTGCTGGTGGGAAGCCTGCTTTACCCAGCATGCCCGGAACGACGATGACCGAGTAGACCATCGCCAGAAACGTTGTTAACCCGGCAACCACTTCCTGACGGACAGTGCTTCCACGTTGTGAAATTTTAAACCAGGCGTCGAGTGAACCGCCGGTACGCGCTGATGGCGTAGACATAAAAAACATCCCCTGAGAGTTTATTTTTCGTCAAGATGCGTGGCGGACAATCCCCTGCCAGCGAAACGTTATCTTCCTGCTTCAGGTTTGCGACAATGTGGGGCGTCGCAAAAAAGCAAACGTTTAGCTCCGCGCATACAAAACGGGTGGTAAAAAAAGCAAACGATTATCCGGCGATCATAGCGGCTTTTTCAACCGAAGTTTGCTGCTTTTTTCCCTTTTCTTGTATTGACGATTAAAAACCAGGCAATTGATGCGCAAACGTTATCGTCGATGCGCAAAATTACGGCATTTGTAGGTAGCTTGTAGCGAAGGGTTGCAGTAAAAAATCGTGCAAGATGGCAAAAATATTGCGGCTAAAAAACGTCTTTTTGCACTGGCGAAGATACGGAGTCGGCATACAATTAAAGTATCAACACCAACCGGAACCTCCACCACGTGCTCGAATGAGGTGTGTTGACGTCGGGGGAAACCCTCCTGTGTACCAGCGGGATAGAGTGAAAGACAAAGACCGGAAACAAACTAAAGCGCCCTTGTGGCGCTTTAGTTTTGCTCGTCTTCCAGCAAACGCGCGCCAGTACCTTCTTCCCCTAATCGGTCGCCCGGGTTACGCAACGGGCAGTCGCTACGCGAAAGGCAGCCGCAGCCAATACAACCGTCCAGTTCATCTCGCAGAGCCACTAAGGTATGAATGCGCCGATCTAATTCTTCTCGCCATTGCGAAGAAAGCTGCTTCCACTCTTTGGCGCTTAATGTATGCCCTTCAGGCAACACACCAAATGCTTCACCAATAGTCGCCAATGGAATGCCAATACGTTGAGCAATCTTGATAATCGCCACATATCGCAACACATCACGCTTATATCGTCGCTGATTGCCGCTATTTCGAATACTGGTAATCAGCCCTTTGCTCTCATAGAAATGCAGTGCAGATACCGCTACCCCACTGCGTTTCGCCACTTCGCCTGGGGTGAGCAAGGCTTTAATGCGGGGTAATTTCTTTTCCATAAATCGCTTTACCTCAAGTTAACTTGAGGAATTATACTCCCCAACAGATGAATTAACGAACTGAACACTGAAAAGAGGCAGATTTATGTCCCATCAGAAAATTATTCAGGATCTTATCGCATGGATTGACGAGCATATTGACCAGCCACTGAACATTGATGTCGTCGCAAAAAAATCAGGTTATTCAAAGTGGTACTTACAGCGGATGTTCCGCACGGTAACGCATCAGACACTTGGTGATTACATTCGTCAACGCCGCCTGTTACTGGCTGCCGTTGAGTTGCGCACCACCGAGCGCCCTATTTTTGATATCGCAATGGATCTTGGGTATGTCTCGCAGCAGACCTTTTCCCGCGTTTTCCGTCGGCAGTTTGATCGCACTCCCAGCGATTATCGCCACCGTATCTAGAATTATTGCCCGCACATTAACTCATGTGCGGGTAATTTCCCTGTCCATTCCATAAACATTTGCGGCGGCATCGCCTTTGCAAAATACCAGCCCTGGCAATAACGCACGCCGCGTTTGCGCAGCCAATTAACCTGCTCCGACGTTTCTACCCCTTCCGCTATCGTTTTTAGCCCCAGACTGTGCGCCAGTTCAATGATGTGTTCCGCAATCAAATGGCTGGTTTTGTGCGTGGTCAGCGTCTCAACAAACGATTTATCGATTTTCAAAATATCGATATTCAATGAATTAAGGTTGTGTAAGTTGGAGTAGCCAATACCGAAGTCATCAATCGCAACTTCATAACCGGCCTGACGGAAAGCATGAATAATCGGCGTCATTTTGGTGACATCAAGAAACGCATGTTCAGTGACTTCAAATTTAATTTGCTGCGGACGCACCGCGTATTGCTCTATTTTCTGATTGGTTCGCGCAATTAAACGCGATGTATGAAAGTCGGAGGCCGACAGGTTAATAGAAACATAGCGATCGGCATGTGTTGCCAGATACGCCCCCAGATCGCTGAATACATTATCAATAACATAATCAGTGACTAACTCAATCATCCCCTCTTTTTCCGCCAATGGGATAAACTCTGCCGGACTCATCACTTGCCCCTGGCCACCTGGCCAACGTAGCAACGCTTCAGCGCCAATACATTTTTCTGTTTTGATATCGATAATTGGCTGGTAATAAAGACAAAGCTGTCTTTTTTCGAGGGCGCGTTGCAATTTGCGTTTGGGTGACTGGTACTCCTGGCTAATCCGCAACCAGAGTAACAGGAGTACCAGACTGCAAAAAATACCTGCGGGCAAAGCAAAGATAAGATGATTATAAAAATGAGCGATAAGACGTTTATTTGAAATGGCAACAATGGCCGCTATCGGGCGTTTTGTTGAATGTACCATTGCATACAAATGACCATTTCGTTGCACCGTTAAATCATTCAGATGAATTAACGGAGTAAACGTTTCAGCCGAGGCCTGGTTGCTTAACGAAAAAAAGGTTTTCGTCACCGTATCATACACGCCCCATTGCAACGTCGGATCGTCAGATATCACCTCGCTCCAGAATAAAGGATTGATGACCGCCACATAATTACCCCGCTGCATATAAGTCATTTTATAACCGGAGAAAAAAGGGGTATCGCGGTAATAATAGATAGAAATGTCAGGGTCACGCTTATAATCCGCGGGGGCGATCATATATCCGTCAGCGGGAGCGATAAGCGAAGAACATAAAAAACGGTTATCCTGGGCATATATCAGTTCATTGATATAAAGATAGCCACGAATAATATTCAACATTCGCTTCTGATGATCCGGAGTGCAAACTTGCCCCTGATAGCGTTCCGCTTCATCGCTCGCTGAATCTGCCTGTTGAATGACCAGCTCGGATTTATCCAGCGCCAGTTGGGCAAAGACACGAAGCTGATTGTTCACTTCTGATTTTGCCCAAATGAAGGCAATCCATAGTGACAGGATGATGGGAAGAAGTGCTACAAAGATAATGCCCGGCAACGCCAGCAACTTGTGTCGTGCACGATGACTCATTTCTATCAATTCCCTGTCTGGTTATAGCTGGTCATTGCAAGGTGAAAACCCTGGCCACCGACGACGTTAGATAAATCTTACGGTATAAATAGCACTTTTGCCTGATTTGAAATTGATACCTTTATAATCGTTGTTTTAATAAAAATAACACGCTGATATCAAAAAGAATTTACTAAAAAATGCGGGTCAGTCAGGAATGTACGATATTTTGTATTTCCACGACGCCACTGAAAAACCACAAAATAAGCACGCTAATAAAAATAGTGACTCTATCTGGCTAACAAACAACCAATTGTGATATAGTTCACAAAAATAATGAAACACACTAATTGTTTCATTTTGGTATTTTGTAAGCCCCATGATAGCCAGAGTGCATCACACCTCCCGTGAACAACACCGTGCTGTCCAGGGCATCGGTTATTTTCAGAGGAAATGTTCGATGGCTACCCTCACCACTGGCGTGGTTCTTCTTCGCTGGCAGCTTCTTAGCGCCGTACTGATGTTTATGGCAAGTACGCTCAACATCCGTTTTCGGCGGTCTGATTACGTAGGGCTCGCGGTGATCAGTAGTGGCCTGGGCGTTATTTCCGCCTGCTGGTTCGCGATGGGACTGCTCGGAATCACCATGATGGATATTGCCGCAATCTGGCACAATATTGAGTCGGTAATAGTGGAAGCCACAAATCAGGCACCGCCACAATGGCCGATGATTTTGGTGTGATATGCAGAAGCCTCCATTATGGAGGCTTCTTTTTTATCCCTGGCAGATGCGTTAATCACCTACCTTAAAACAATATAATCTATTGTTTTAAAACAAAATCAGAATGGGATATCGTCATCGAAATCCATCGGCGGCTCGTTAGACGGTGCTGCCGGAGCGGACTGCTGCGGGCGAGACTGCGCGCCGCCGCTGAACTGATTGCCACCCTGCGGCTGCTGAGGCTGGCCCCAACCGCCCTGCGGCTGACCGCCACCGACGTTACCGCCTGCCGGTGCACCACCGCCCTGACGGCCACCCAGCATCTGCATGGTGCCGCCAACGTTCACCACCACTTCCGTGGTGTAGCGATCCTGACCGGATTGATCGGTCCATTTGCGGGTACGCAGCTGACCTTCGATATAAACCTGGGAACCTTTACGCAGATATTCGCTGGCCACTTCAGCCAGTTTGCCGAACAGCACAACGCGGTGCCATTCAGTCTGCTCTTTCATCTCGCCGGTCGCTTTATCACGCCAGGATTCGGAAGTAGCCAGCGTAATGTTGGCAACTGCGCCACCATTTGGCATGTAGCGTACTTCCGGGTCCTGACCCAGATTACCAACGAGAATAACCTTGTTTACGCCTCTGCTGGCCATGTTCATGTCTCCTGAAAAAAAACGTTCTAATAAGTGTAAACGCGCGATTGTAGCATTACCAATAGCGGTTTTACTATGTTGTGACCTCGGTTCCGCTAAACAATTCTGGTCAAACATTGTTACATAGCGCTCTGGGTTTTGCATTCCAACACTGTATATTCATTCAGGTCATTCTGTGTCATAATTAACCGTTTGTGATCGCCGGTAGCACCATGCCACCGGGCAAAAAAGCGTTTAATCCGGGAAAGGTGAATGGATAAGATCGAAGTTCGGGGCGCCCGCACCCATAATCTCAAAAACATCAACCTCGTTATCCCCCGCGACAAACTCATTGTCGTGACCGGGCTTTCGGGTTCTGGCAAATCCTCGCTCGCTTTCGACACCTTATATGCCGAAGGGCAGCGTCGTTACGTTGAATCCCTTTCTGCCTACGCGCGGCAGTTTCTGTCACTGATGGAAAAGCCGGACGTCGATCATATTGAGGGGCTTTCACCCGCCATCTCAATTGAACAGAAATCGACGTCTCATAACCCGCGCTCCACGGTGGGGACAATCACCGAAATCCACGACTATTTGCGTCTGCTGTACGCTCGCGTCGGTGAGCCGCGCTGCCCGGACCACGATGTTCCGCTGGCGGCGCAAACCGTCAGCCAGATGGTGGATAACGTGCTGTCGCAGCCGGAAGGTAAACGTCTGATGCTGCTGGCGCCGATTATTAAAGAGCGCAAAGGCGAACACACGAAAACGCTGGAGAATCTGGCAAGTCAGGGCTACATCCGTGCACGTATAGATGGCGAAGTCTGCGATCTTTCCGATCCCCCGAAACTGGAACTGCAAAAGAAACACACCATTGAAGTGGTTATTGATCGTTTCAAAGTACGCGACGATCTCACCCAACGTCTGGCTGAGTCGTTTGAAACGGCGCTGGAGCTTTCTGGCGGTACGGCGGTCGTCGCTGATATGGACGATCCAAAAGCGGAAGAACTGCTTTTCTCCGCCAACTTCGCCTGTCCGATTTGCGGCTACAGTATGCGTGAACTGGAACCGCGTCTGTTTTCGTTTAACAACCCGGCGGGGGCCTGCCCGACCTGTGACGGCCTCGGCGTACAACAATATTTCGATCCTGACCGTGTGATCCAAAACCCGGAACTGTCGCTGGCTGGCGGTGCGATCCGCGGCTGGGATCGCCGCAACTTCTATTACTTCCAGATGCTGAAATCGCTGGCAGATCACTATAAGTTCGACGTCGAAGCGCCGTGGGGCAGCCTGAGCGCGAACGTGCATAAAGTGGTGTTGTACGGGTCTGGCAAAGAAAACATCGAATTCAAATACATGAACGATCGTGGCGATACCTCCATTCGTCGTCATCCGTTCGAAGGCGTGCTGCATAATATGGAGCGCCGTTATAAAGAGACGGAATCCAGCGCGGTACGCGAAGAGTTAGCCAAGTTTATCAGCAATCGCCCGTGTACCAGCTGCGACGGAACACGTCTGCGTCGGGAAGCGCGCCACGTGTATGTCGAGAATACGCCGCTGCCTGCTATCTCCGACATGAGCATTGGTCATGCGATGGAGTTTTTCAACAATCTCAAACTCGCCGGACAACGCGCGAAGATTGCGGAAAAAATCCTCAAAGAGATTGGCGACCGCCTGAAATTTCTCGTTAACGTCGGTCTGAACTATCTAACACTTTCCCGCTCGGCAGAAACGCTTTCCGGCGGTGAAGCCCAGCGTATCCGTCTGGCGAGCCAGATTGGCGCGGGGCTGGTTGGCGTTATGTACGTGCTGGACGAACCGTCTATCGGCCTGCACCAGCGCGATAACGAGCGCCTGCTGGGTACACTTATCCATCTGCGCGATCTCGGTAATACCGTGATTGTGGTGGAGCACGATGAAGACGCGATTCGCGCCGCTGACCATGTGATCGACATTGGCCCGGGCGCTGGTGTACACGGTGGTGAAGTGGTCGCGGAAGGTCCGCTGGAAGCGATTATGGCGGTGCCGGAGTCGTTGACCGGGCAGTACATGAGCGGCAAACGCAAGATTGAAGTGCCGAAGAAACGCGTTCCGGCGGATCCAGAAAAAGTGTTGAAGCTGACAGGCGCGCGTGGCAACAACCTGAAAGACGTAACGCTGACACTGCCAGTCGGTCTGTTTACCTGCATTACAGGTGTTTCAGGTTCCGGTAAATCGACGCTGATTAACGACACACTGTTCCCGATTGCCCAACGTCAGTTGAATGGTGCGACCATCGCCGAACCGGCACCGTATCGCGATATTCAGGGACTCGAGCATTTCGATAAAGTCATCGATATCGACCAAAGCCCGATTGGTCGTACTCCGCGTTCTAACCCGGCGACCTATACCGGCGTGTTTACGCCTGTACGTGAACTGTTTGCGGGCGTACCGGAATCCCGCGCGCGCGGTTATACGCCAGGACGTTTCAGCTTTAACGTCCGTGGCGGTCGTTGCGAAGCCTGTCAGGGCGATGGCGTGATCAAAGTGGAGATGCACTTCCTGCCGGATATCTACGTGCCGTGCGACCAGTGCAAAGGTAAACGCTATAACCGTGAAACGCTGGAGATTAAGTACAAAGGCAAAACCATCCACGAAGTGCTGGATATGACCATCGAAGAAGCGCGTGAGTTCTTCGATGCCGTACCGGCGCTGGCGCGTAAGCTGCAAACGTTGATGGACGTTGGCCTGACGTATATCCGCCTCGGGCAGTCCGCAACCACGCTTTCCGGCGGTGAAGCCCAGCGCGTGAAGCTGGCGCGTGAGCTGTCAAAACGCGGCACCGGGCAGACGCTGTATATTCTCGACGAGCCGACTACCGGCCTGCACTTCGCCGATATTCAGCAACTGCTCGACGTGCTGCATAAACTGCGCGATCAGGGCAACACCATTGTGGTGATTGAGCACAATCTCGACGTAATTAAAACCGCCGACTGGATTGTCGACCTGGGACCAGAAGGCGGTAGCGGTGGCGGTGAAATCCTCGTCTCCGGTACGCCAGAAACCGTCGCGGAGTGCGAAGCATCACACACGGCACGCTTCCTCAAGCCGATGCTGTAATCGTTAAGGCCGCTTTCTGAGCGGCCTCAGATTATTAACAAAGTGCGCTTTGTTCTTGCCGGATGCGGTGTGAACGCCTTATCCGGCCTACAAAAACATGCAATTTCAATATATTGCAGGGATTACGTAGGCCTGATAAGCGTAGCGCATCAGGCAATTTTGCGTTTGTCATCATTCTCAGGCCGCTTGCTGAACGGTCTTTTCCTTTCAGAGTTGCACCAGCAATTTACGTTTTTCTTCCGGCAGCAAATTCACCGCCTGCTGATACGACGCATCGACCAGATAATAGATTTGCGAATCCGGCAACGAGCCGTCGAGATATACGGTGCTCCAGTGCGCTTTGTTCAGATGCCGACTGGGACGCACATCGCTATGCTGCTGTCGCAAAAGCTCGGCCAGCGCAGGGCTGGTTTTCAGCGAAACCGCTGGGCGATTTTCCACTTCTTTCACCATCGCAAACAGCACATCTTCCACTTTGATTTGCGTTGCTTTCCAGTCACTATGCACACTCTGTTCTGCGCCTGGTTTTGCCATGCAATAATGTAGCAACTCCGAAATGGTCATTTTTTACTCCCCTTGTAGTGTCGCGATAATGCGACGCGAACCGCCGTGGATGCGATGTTCCCCAAGCCATATTCCCTGCCAGGTGCCGGTCTGAATACGCCCCTGATGCACTGGCAATACGAGCGATACCCCCAGCATCGAGGATTTGATATGAGAAGGCATATCGTCTGCCCCTTCATAGTCATGCTCATAGTTTCCGTTGTCGGGAACGGTGCGTAGGAAAAAAACGCTCCATGTCATAGCGTACTGTGGGGTCGCAATTCTCATTAAGTGTCAGAGAGGCGGAAGTGTGTTGCAGCAACAGGTGCAGTAAACCGACATTAACACGCGGCATATCAGCTAGTTGAGTCAGGATTTCATCCGTTACCAAATGAAACCCACGAGATTTAGCGCTAAGCGTGAGCGTCTTTTGAAACCACATGTGCTGCTCCTTGATAAAACTCTCTTAATCAGTTTGCAGCAAGACAGCGAAAGGATAAAGGTGTGATTAAAAAAACAGCATTCGGGAGAGTCAGGCGCTCTCCCGACTTATCAGTATTCTGAATTGATGATCACCTCTTCATCGAATGCACCCGCTTGTGGCAAGGGTTTGTAGGTAGAGTTAGAGGCTCGCAGAATGCGGATGCCACGGATGCCAACATCACGCGCAGCGGTAATATCGTTATCGGAATCACCATAAAAAATTCGGATATTTTTATCCTGTAGCCACTGCGTTTTTGTATTTTGTCCTGCTTTATCGCCCGCAAAAATCACCGGGTTCATACTGGTTGCAGGAATGTGAAAGTCATCAGCCAGCGTTTTTGACACTGTTTCAGTTTTCGTAGGGCTACGACCTGTCACAAAGAAAATGGTGTCGCCACGGCGGACATGCATATCAATCAGCTGACGCGCGACCTCTTTTGGAATACTGAATTCATCCCAACCGTTGTTCATCTTTTCCCAGAATGCCGGGTTTTTTAGATAATCTTCGCTTTCTGGAGAGAACGTTTTTTTGCCGCGCCAGAATCCAGGGCTGGAAAACAGAACAGTGTCATCAATATCAAACCCTACTGCCATCTGTGGGCGTCCTGCCAGACTGTTTTCAATTTGGGCGACTGAAACCCAATGAATTGGCGCCTGTTCAGCGAGTTTGGCTACGTTAGTACCCGGATTAAGCGGTGAAGGTGATGAGGCCAGGGCAACAGCGGAACTGTTTAGAGCGAACAATAAGCAAACGGCACTCAATGCCTGTGTGATCTTGCGCATATTTTTCCCTAAATAGTCAGTAAGTTAAAACTTTTTATTGTGAGATTTGTTGAAAAAACCATCTGACCATAACGCCAGCAGCGGGGGAAAGAAAGGATTATCTGCGGTTTTGTTAGAGAAAGGGAGCAGGATCACATGAGAGAAGTTCGTGTTTTTTAATAGCTTAATGTCTAGCCGTGGAGTAGGTATATCCATTTAGTCCGTGGTTAATATCGCTTACCAGAAGTGAGCGGCTTTATATGAGGGGTAGAATATTTCCTTCTCTCTATTCTCAATGATACTAATTATATCAACGAGTTAAAATTGAGCAGGCGGCTGTTCAACCACCTGCTAACGACATTACATCACGGCTGCAAACGCCTTCGCCACGCGATGCACATTTTGCGCATTAAGTCCGGCAACACACATGCGGCCGCTGGCAATCAGGTAAACACCAAACTCTTCACGCAGTCGGTCAACCTGAGCAGCGCTTAAACCGGTATAGCTGAACATGCCGCGCTGCTTAAGCAGATAATCAAAATTGCGTTCTGGCATCTCTTTACTCAATACCTTCACCAGTTCCTGACGCATCGCCAGAATACGGGTACGCATTTCTTCCACTTCTGCCAGCCAGCTAGCTTTTAACGCCGCATCATTCAGCACCGTAGCCACCACCTGCGCACCAAAATTCGGCGGGCTGGAGTAGTTACGGCGAACAGTTGCTTTCAACTGCCCCAGTACGCGGCCTGCGGCTTCGGCATCTTCACACACCACAGAAAGACCGCCAACACGCTCGCCGTAAAGGGAGAAAATTTTTGAGAATGAATTGCTCACCAGAGCAGGTAATCCGGCGCTGGCGATCGCGCGAATGGCATAGGCATCTTCTTCCATACCGGCACCAAATCCTTGATAGGCAATATCGAGGAATGGAATAAGCTCGCGTGCTTTGAGAATTTCAATCACCGCGTCCCACTGGTCGTTGGCGAGATCGGCGCCCGTTGGGTTATGGCAGCACGGATGCAGCAGCACAATGCTGCGGGCAGGTAATGTTTTCAGCGTCGCCAACAGGTCATTAAAACGCACGCCGTTGGTTGCTTCGTCATACCAGGGGTAAGTACTCACTTCAAATCCAGCCCCCGCGAATATTGCCACATGGTTTTCCCAGGTGGGATCGCTGACCCAGACGCCTGATTCCGGGAAGTAGCGTTTCAGGAAGTCAGCGCCTACTTTTAATGCCCCCGAACCACCGAGCGTCTGAATGGTCGCCACACGCTGTTGTTGTAGCACCGGATGGTCAGCGCCAAACAGCAGCGGCGAAATGGCATGGCGATAGCTGTTCAGCCCTTCCATCGGCAAATAAAGCGAAGCGCCATGAGGTTGTGCATTCAGACGCGCTTCCGCTTCCGCGACAGCTTTTAGTTGCGGAATAATCCCGTCTTCGTTGTAGTACAGGCCGATACTCAAATTCACTTTGTCGCTGCGAGTGTCTTCTTTAAAACGCTCCATAAGCGAAAGAATCGGGTCGCCAGCATAGGCGTCAACTTTTTGAAACACGCGATGGTTCTCCAGGTTTACGGGCAGGTGGTTAAAACACAATAAACCGGAAGATGGCGAAGATCGAGAGGATGTTCAGCGACGAACGGCAATTAGCAACCGAGTGAGACTCATGACAAACGCACAATCGCCAGATGCACGGCCTTTATAAGAGCCATGCGAGAAAATCAATTTATTGAATTTACAAGATATTACGTGCCGGATAAGGCATTCACGCCGCATCCGGCACAGACAAGCAACTATTACAGAACGACTAGTCCACGTATTTCATCGCGACCCTTGACGTCAGGCGCGTGATAAGTTCGTAAGCACTCACTTTTGTTATTTCTGCGATACGTTCTACGGGCAAACCTTCGCCCCATAAAATGACCTGGTCCCCGGCTTTATCCTGCGCCTGTGGACCTAAATCTACGCAGATCATATCCATCGCCACGCGACCAACAATCGGCACTTCACGACCATTAACCAGCACTGGCGTACCGGACGGCGCGGCGCGCGGGTAGCCATCGCCATAGCCCATCGCCACCACGCCAAGGCGGGTATCGCGCTCGCTAATCCAGGTGCCGCCATAGCCTACCGGTTCACCCGCTTTATGCTCACGCACGGCAATCAGGCTGGAGGTCAGAGACATCACTGGCTGGCAACCGAAATCAGCACCGGTGGAGCCATCTTCCAGCGGTGACACGCCGTAAAGAATGATGCCCGGGCGCACCCAATCAAAATGCGACTGCGGCCATAACAAAATTCCACCCGATGCGGCGATTGAACGCTTGCCGGGTTTGCCTTCGCAAAAGGTATTGAAGATATCGAGTTGTTTCTCAGTCGCGCCGCATTTTGGCTCATCAGCGCGAGCAAAGTGGCTGACAATATTTACCGGCTGACGGACGTTTTTACATTGCGTAAGACGTTGGTAAAACGCCTCAGCTTGTTCCGGTAACACGCCCAGTCGGTGCATACCGGTGTCGAGTTTCATCCAGACGGTAACTGGCTCCTCCAGACTGGCCTCTTCCAGAGCAGCGAGCTGTTCTTCGTTATGCACGGCGGTATGCAGATGTTCAGCGGAGATCGTCGGCAGATCGTCTGCTTCAAAAAAGCCTTCCAGTAACAAAATAGGTTGCGTGATGCCCCCTGCTCTAAGCCGCAGGGCTTCTTCGAGACGGGCTACGCCAAAGGCGTCGGCATCAGGAAGCGTTCGCGCGGTTTCAAGAAGACCGTGACCATAAGCGTTCGCTTTCACCACCGCAACCAGTTTACTGGCAGGTGCCAGTTCACGCAGACGTTGCAAGTTGTGTCGCAGAGCGCGGCGGTTAATCACTACAGTTGCCGCTTGCATTTGTATTCCTTGATAAGTGTTTGCTTTAATTACCTAATACATAAAATAATTATTATTCGTCATCGTACTGCGGCCCCGCGTAGTTGTCGAAGCGCGACCATTGACCGTTAAAGGTCAGACGTACCGTCCCGATTGGGCCGTTACGTTGTTTACCGATAATAATTTCCGCGATGCCTTTCAAATCACTGTTCTCGTGATAAACCTCATCACGATAGATAAACATGATCAAGTCCGCATCCTGCTCGATGGAGCCGGATTCACGCAAGTCGGAGTTGACCGGACGTTTGTCGGCACGTTGTTCCAGAGAACGGTTCAACTGGGACAGGGCCACCACCGGCACATTCAGTTCTTTTGCCAGCGCTTTCAGCGAGCGGGAGATTTCCGCAATTTCCAGCGTACGGTTGTCGGAAAGTGACGGCACACGCATCAACTGCAGGTAGTCGATCATGATAAGCCCAATGCCGCCGTGCTCACGGGCAATACGACGCGCGCGCGAGCGCACTTCCGTTGGCGTCAGACCGGAGGAGTCATCAATATAGATGTTACGTTTCTCGAGCAAAATGCCCATCGTGCCGGAAATACGCGCCCAATCTTCATCATCCAGCTGCCCGGTACGGATTTTGGTCTGGTCGACGCGCGACAGCGATGCCAGAGAACGCATCATAATCTGTTCCGATGGCATCTCCAGCGAGAAGATAAGCACCGGTTTATCCTGCAACATCGCCGCATTTTCGACGAGGTTCATCGCAAATGTCGTTTTACCCATCGACGGACGCGCCGCGACGATAATCAAGTCCGACGGCTGCAAACCGGCGGTTTTTTTGTTGAGATCGTCATAGCCGGTGTTTACCCCGGTGACGCCATCGTGCGGCTGCTGGAACAGTTGCTCAATACGCGCCACGGTAGCGTCGAGCACATCGGCGATGTTCTTCGGCCCTTCGTCTTTATTGGCACGACTTTCGGCAATTTTAAAGACACGGGATTCAGCAAGGTCGAGCAAGTCTTCACTGGTGCGCCCTTGCGGATCAAAACCAGCTTCGGCAATCTCGTTAGCAACCGAGATCATCTCACGGACAACAGCACGTTCGCGCACGATGTCAGCATAAGCGCTGATGTTCGCCGCACTTGGCGTATTTTTTGACAGCTCTGCCAGATAAGCGAAACCACCGACGCTATCAAGTTGCCCCTGGCGCTCCAGCGATTCCGCCAGAGTTATCAGGTCTATCGGGCTACCACCTTCCTGCAAACGCGCCATTTCGGTAAAGATATGGCGGTGCGGACGGGTGTAGAAATCGTCTGCCACTACACGCTCGGCCACATCGTCCCAGCGTTCGTTATCCAGCATTAAACCGCCCAACACCGACTGCTCCGCTTCGATCGAGTGCGGAGGCACTTTCAGCCCGGCAACTTGTGGATCGCGTTCGCGAAGCTCAGCCTGCTGTTTGTTGAAGGGTTTATTTCCAGCCATAGTGAATGGAGTTACCTGCTGTTAAAAAGGGATAGAGAGTATAGCGAGAAACAGTTTCTCGCTACAGCATTTAACGCCCCCGTCTTCCGGTAGAAGCGCGAATTTGCAGGGTTGGGCGATAGACGTAATGGCTGAGCGGTGCGTCTGGCTGCGCAATACGCCGTAAAATTTGCTGCGCCGCCTGTTTCCCCAGAGCCAATGGTTCTACCGCAATTGTGGTTAACGGCGGGTTACTGTAAGCACAAGCCGCCACGCCATCATTACCAATCAACGAAATATCTTCCCCGGCAAATAATCCTCTTTCGCCTAGTGCCGACTCCGCGCCAAAAGCCATTAAATCGTTATAACAAATCACCGCTGTGGGTGGCGAAGGCATATCCAACAGTTGTTGCATCAACTGGTAACCGTTGGCCTGAGTCGGTTCAGCGCGAAGCGAAAAAGCATCAGTGCTCCACGGCTGTAAATCATGATGGTTCATCGCCTCCAGGTATCCCTGATAACGCATATGGTGCGTAAGTCCCCCAATAAACACGATGTCTCTGTGCCCTTGTTGAATGAGATATTCCGTAGCTTCCCGGACGCCTGCGTGGCTGTCCACGCCAACGTAATCGACGGGCAATTGTTGCCAGTCCAGAGGGCGCATTGTGATTAATAAGGGTGTGGAACTGTTGGCATAACGCTGTAAATCGGCTTCTGAGGTGCTGTTTACTGGACAGAGGACAATGCCCGCAACGTGGTGTTCCAGCAAGGTATCAAGTACCTGTTTTTGCCGATCGCTACGCTGGGAGGTATTGGACATTACGGTGATAAAACCGTGCTCCGCCAGCGTGATCTCAAGGCCCATTGTAAATTCAGCGAAAAAAGGGTTGGTCAAATCATCAATCACCACGCCGATAGTCAGCGATTTTTGCGAACGCAGATTGGCAGCAAAACGGTTATAGACATAGCCTAATTGCTCAATGGCTTGCTGGACTTTTTGTTGCGTCTCTTTTTTGATAAGCGGACTGTCGTTGAGTACCAGCGACACGGTCGATTTCGAAACGCCAGCCGCACGTGCAACATCGGTTAATGTTACCCGCTTTCTTCCTGTATCCGACTTCGCCATGACTACTCCAAACCCCCATAAGATCAAGGCATTTACTTTATCATAATCTCCTTTTACTCATGCGATCCGTTAACGCCATGGATCGCAGGAGATCGTCGTTTCGATCACAGATTCATACTTCCCTTGTTGTATTTTTTGCACGCCAATCGTACAAATTACGCATAAATTAGATCGTTCCAATTAATTTATAATCACTATTATGTTGTTTTACATTGATATTTTTAATTATTTTTATATCGAAATAAGGAAATTATTATGTGCTCTGTACGCACGATCACTGCATCGGAAGCTGCAGATTTGATTGCTGATGGCGCAGTTGTCACCGTCTCCTCCTCCAGTGGAATGGGGTGTCCGGATGCCGTGCTGGCAGCAATAGGTGAACGCTTTCAACGTGCCGGACATCCGCAAAACATCACCAGCATCCACCCTATCGCCGCAGGTGATATGTATGGCGTAAAAGGCATCGATCATCTGGCGCAATCGGGTTTACTGGCAAAAGTGATCGCTGGCTCCTACCCCTCCGGGCCATCATCAATGACGCCTCCGTTAATCTGGCAAATGATCAATGACAACGCGATCCCCGCCTGGAATCTGCCTTCTGGGATCTTATTTGATATGCACCGGGAAGCGGCGGCTCATCGTCCTGGCGTGCTGACACAAACAGGCATGGATACCTATGTAGATCCCCTGTTGCAGGGCGGCGCAATGAATGAAAAAGCGGCGCAACAATCTCTGGTTGAACGTGTTCGATTTGCTAACGACGACTGGCTGTTTTTCCCCAGCATCGTGCCCCAGGTAGCGATCATTCGCGCTACCACTGCCGATGAACGCGGCAACCTGACTTATGAACATGAAGGGGCTTATCTTGGGCCACTGGAACAGGCCACAGCTGTTCGCAATAACGGTGGCATCGTAATTGCGCAGGTAAAACGGCAGGTTGCCGCCGGAAGTCTGAAACCAAAAGAGGTGCGTATTCCGGGTGTACTGGTGGATTACATCGTGATTGCGCCGGAACAAACACAAACCACGCAAACACAATACGAACCTGCCATTTCCGGCGAAATCAGTCGTCCGCTGTCCGCCTTTCGTTATATGGAACATGGCCCGGCGCGGGTTATTGCCCAGCGAGTCGCGCAAGAACTACAAAGTGGAGATGCGGTAAATATTGGCTTTGGTATTTCTGCCAATGTACCGCGTATTTTACTGGAACAAGGTCGCCACGGTGATGTCACCTGGCTGCTGGAACAGGGCGCAATTGGCGGAGTTCCACTACTGGAATTTCAATTCGGCTGCGCCTCTAATGCAGAAGCATTTTTGCCCTCTCCCCAGCAGTTCACCTATTTCCAGGGCGGTGGCTTTGATCTCACTCTGATGTCATTTTTACAAATCGGCGCAGATGGCTCAGTAAACGTCTCGCATCTGCCTGCCCGTCCACATGTCACTGCCGGATGCGGTGGGTTTATTGATATCACTTCACATGCGAAGCGCATTATTTTCTCTGGCTTTTTCAATGCTGGTGCCCAGCTGCAACTGGATGATGGTCAGCTGCGTATCATTAAAGAAGGCAAAGCCAAAAAGCTGGTGCAAGAAGTCGCCCACGTGACGTTCTCCGGCAAACGCGCAATAAGACTCGGGCAGCAAGTGCAGTACATCACTGAACGCTGCGTTCTGGAATTAACACCAGACGGGCTACTGGTCACAGAAATTGCCCCTGGTATTGATCCTGAACGCGACATTCTCGCCCAAAGCGATGCCCCACTCCGTCTGGCAGACGATCTCAAGCTAATGAATCCCCACTATTTTCAACAAGGACGTCACCATGAATAACGGCACTATTGACCTCCAGCGCAACGGTTTCATTGCCACTCTGGTGATTAATCGTCCGGCGAAACTCAACGCATTAACCCCGGAGATGCTTGAACAGCTGCTGACACATTGCCACACGCTTGAAACGGATTCGGAGATCCGCGTGGTTCTGCTGACCAGCGCCAGTGAAAAAGCGTTTTGTGTCGGTGCGGATATTCATCGCTGGACCTCTCTTTCTGCACTCGATATGTGGCGCAACTGGATCCGCCGCGGTCATCAGGCATTTGACGCTCTGGCACAACTGCCACAACCCGTAATCGCCCTGGTGCACGGACTGGCTTATGGCGGTGGTCTGGAACTGGCTGCTACCGCCGATATCCGTATTTGTAGCGCCGAGGCTCGGATGGCGCTACCAGAAACCGGACTGGCGACAGTGCCTGGCTGGTCAGGAACGCAGCGGCTGACGGCACTGCTTGGGCGCTCACTGGTGAAAGAACTGGTATTTACCGGCGAACCACTAGATGCACAGCGGGCATTGTCCTGCGGGCTGGTGAATCGTGTTGTCGCCAGGGAAGCATTACACGACGCCGGGCTGCAACTGGCACAACGTATCGCCCAGCGTGCTCCGGTTGCTGTGCAGATCGCCAAGCAAGTTATCGATGCCGGAGAAGGTATTGCTGTGGCCTCGACGCTTGAAGCGCTTGCTGGCGCTTTTTCCGCCACTACTGAAGATGCTCGTGAAGGAAGTCAGGCATTTGCCGAGAAGCGTCTCCCGCACTTTCAGGCGCGCTGAAAGCCTCTTACAAGGAAAGAAAGATAATGAATATGACAACCTCTGTTCCCCAAACGCCTTCTTTATTTCGGCGAATAATGACAAAACTTGCGGCCTTTGCGCCTGGCATCTTTCTTATTGGCTACAGCATTGGGACAGGCAGTATCACCACTATGGCGAAAGCGGGTGCAAACTATGGCGTCTCGCTGATGTGGGCCGTGGCGCTTTCTTGCATTGTTACCTGGTTTTTAATCCGTATTTATGGTCGTTATGCTTCCGTCACTGGTGAACGCGCGTTGACTGCATTTCGTCGCCATATCCATCCTGGCGTTGCTATGTTGTTTCTGATCGGGTTAACCGTTGCCGTCAGTGGTTCCATTATGGGGGTAATGGGCATTCTGGCGGATGTAATGGCAACATGGTCCACGACCTGGTTTAGTGGCGGTATCTCAGCACTCGCCTGGGCTATCGCGATGGTCATCATGATTAACGTGATGCTCTGGACCAACAGCAACACCGGGTTCGACAAAATCCTCTCCGCGCTGGTTGGCATTATGGGGCTGGCGTTTGTGATTAATTTTTTCATTATGATGCCGCCGGTCGCAGATCTGCTGGCCGGATTTATTCCGTCAGTTCCCGATCCTGTCGCTGGCGATAACAGTACGCCATTTCTGATAATTTCTGGCATGGTGGGAACCACCGTAGCGCCAGCAATGTTTCTTATGCGCACGACTCTGGTAAAAAGTAATGGTTGGGGTGTGGACAATCTGCCTCATCAAAATCGTGATGCCATTGTCAGTGCAGGAATGATGTTCATCATCAGTGCGGCGGTGATGGCTGCGGCTGCGGGTACGTTGTATCAAACTGGCACAGGTTTAAATAACGCCTCGCAAATGGTCATTATTCTCGAACCTATTGCTGGCTCGGCTGCCGTGGGACTATTTGTTATTGGTATTGTTGCTGCCGGGCTTTCCAGTCAGTTCCCGAATTTACTGTTAACGCCCTGGCTGCTGGCTGACTGGCGTGATACCAGCAACGAAGTTAGCCCAGGTTACCGTATCCTGATGACGGTTATGTCTCTGCTTTGTCTGGTTGTGCCGCTGTTCCACGCACGCCCGGTATTGGTGATGATTGCCAGCCAGGCCTTTAACGCCATTATTCTGCCGCTGACTGTTTTATGTATGTTCTGGCTGGCGAACAAGCCTTCGTTAATGGGCGAATATCGTTGCTCACGCTGGGAAAACGTCATGTTTGTTGCCATAAGCGCATTTACGCTAATCATGGGCTATATGGCAATGAGCGGCTTAATCGAAAGTCTGATGAAATAGGTGGGACGCAATGATTGACGAAACGCTAACGGCGCTCACTGATATCAAAATGCCCCATTACTCACCGCTGGCTCAAGCCAGCGGTAGTATCGACCTTAACGGCGCCATTTTACCTGAGTACCGCTGCAACACGCTGGTGCTAGGCAGTGGTGCTGCCGGATGGCGAGCTGCCGTCGAGCTGAAACGGCAAAATATCGATGTAATGGTAGCCTCCAGCAAAGCCTTCTGGGGCACTTCCGCCTGTTCTGGTTCTGATAAACAAACTCTCCACACCGCCAATACCCGTGCAAATGGTGACCATTTTCTGGCATTAAGTGACACTCTGGCGGCGGGCGGTTCGATGGATCATGACACTGCCTATGTTGAAGCCGTCGGCTCAGTGAACACCTGTGAAGTACTGAAATATCTGGGTCTGGATCTGCCAGAAGATCTCTTTGGCGCAACGTTGCGTTATCAAACCGATCACGATGAGTTCGGTCGCGCCACCAGTTGCGGCCCACGAACTTCTCGCCTGATGGTTAAAGTTCTGGCTCTGGAGGCAATGCGCCTTAATATTCCTCTGCGCGATCACACAACGGCGATTCGTATCCTGACTCGCGGTGAAGGAGAAAACAGACGAGTCGTAGGGGTGATCGCCATCGATAAAACCTGTCGGGATAATCCCTGGCGAATGGTAGTAATTCGCTGCCAACATCTGGTTTTAGCCACGGGCGGGCCAGGTGAACTTTATCGTGACAGTGTCTATCCGGTGAACTGTTTTAGTGCGTTGGGCATGGCGTTGGAAGCAGGTATAAGGCTGGTGAATCTTACGGAGAGTCAGTTTGGTATCGGTACACCGCGCAGCCAGTTTCCGTGGAATCTTTCCGGTACTTACATGCAAGCGATGCCGCGCATCTACTCGCAGGACCACTCCGGACGTCAGTATAATTTTCTGGCAGCTTATTACCCTACGACTCGTATGCTGGCCTCCGCGATATTTCGCAAAGGTTACCAGTGGCCGTTTCACGCGGAACGAATGCTGGAATATGGCTCCAGCCTACTGGATGTCGCGGTGTATGAGGAGACACAAAAAGGGCGCGATGTTTTTCTCGATTTTCTGCGGGAACCCGAACCCGCAGCGGACGGAACGCCATTCAACCTGCGAGAGCTGGATGATGATGTCATCGACTATCTGCAACAAAATCACGCCCTGCTGGCGCAACCGCTGGCGCGATTAACACAGATGAATCCTCTGGCTATTCGCTTGTATCAGATGCATGGTCATGATCTCACAGCCTCACCGCTAAAATTTACGCTAAATAATCAACATCTTAATGGCGGAATTGATGTTGATATTTGGGGGCGTACATCGCTAACTGGTTGTTATGCTGCCGGAGAAAATGCCGGAACACATGGTGTGACGCGTCCTGGTGGGTCGGCGCTCAATGCCGGGCAAGTTTTCGCCCGCCGCTGTGCATTGCATATTGCTCATCAGAAAAGTCAGGACCTCCCTCTCGAGAGGCAACAAATTCTCAGCACGATTAATGAGGCGCAACAGTTCCTGAATCAGGGGCTGCTGCGCGACGACGTGCGAGAAACGATACAAAATACCATGAGCCACCATGCCGCAATTTTGTGTCATACACAGGGGATCAACACTGCCACGCAAACCATAGCAACACTTTGTGAAGATATTCGCCGGGAAGGCATTCAAAGCGATGAAAACAGCCTCGCCCAATCTTTCCAGTGGCGGCAAAGTGCGCAACTGGCGCTGGCTGTACTGCGCTCTTTACAATGCTATATCGAAAACGGTGGCGGGAGTCGTGGTGCCAGGGCTGTCTATGATGGCGAAGCCGGTATCGCACCGCAAACACCAGGTGGGCCGCTCCTGACCTGGCGTTTTCGACCAGAAAATCAGGATGCCCGGCAATACATGATTTGTGTTTGTCTGGAAGCTAATGATTGCCATGCCTGGATTCGCTTGTGCCGTGAGCGGGGCGTATTAACGCTAACCAACTTTGAGCGCCAGTGGCAAAACTGGATTGCGGCGACGCTGTTTCAATACTGACCAGAGATATTCCGGGTTGTGACCACAGCCCGGAAAAAATCCCCGCGCGGCCCGGCGACTACTGTTAGGCTTAAAACAGATATGTCGCTCAGTAAAGGAGTTTAAATGGCAACACGCATCGAATTTCACAAGCACGGTGGCCCGGAAGTTCTGCAAGCCGTGGAGTTTACTCCTGTCGATCCGGCAGAGAATGAAATCCAGGTCGAAAATAAAGCCATTGGCATTAATTTTATCGACACGTATATCCGCAGCGGCCTTTATCCGCCGCCATCGCTACCCAGCGGATTAGGCACAGAAGCGGCTGGCATCGTGAGCAAAGTCGGCAGCGGCGTGAAGCATATTAAAGCGGGCGATCGCGTGGTTTATGCGCAATCAACGTTAGGGGCTTACAGTTCTGTGCATAACGTCAATGCCGATAAAGCCGCAATTCTTCCCGCGGCGATCTCTTTTGAGCAAGCCGCCGCATCATTCCTGAAAGGCTTAACGGTTTATTATCTGCTACGCAAAACGTATGAAATCAAACCTGACGAACAGTTCCTGTTCCATGCGGCTGCTGGCGGCGTTGGCTTAATTGCCTGTCAGTGGGCAAAAGCCTTAGGGGCAAAACTTATTGGCACCGTGGGAACGGCGCAAAAAGCGCAAAGCGCCTTAAAAGCCGGGGCATGGCAGGTCATTAACTATCGCGAAGAGAATCTGGTCGAGCGGTTAAAAGAGATCACCGACGGCAAGAAAGTGCGCGTAGTGTACGATTCCGTGGGCAGAGACACCTGGGAACGGTCGCTGGATTGCCTGCAACGTCGCGGCTTAATGGTCAGTTTTGGCAACTCATCAGGCGCAGTGACGGGTGTGAACTTAGGCATTCTCAATCAGAAAGGCTCGCTGTATGTGACACGCCCTTCCCTGCAAGGCTATATCACTACGCGTGATGAGTTAACCGAAGCCAGTAATGAACTGTTTTCTTTGATTGCCAGCGGGGTAATTAAAGTGGATGTCGCAGAACATCAGAAATACCCGCTGAAGGATGCGCGGCGTGCGCATGAGATTCTGGAAAGCCGGGCGACGCAGGGTTCCAGCTTACTGATTCCATAAAGAAATTGGGCTTCCACCTGGGAAGCCCTTTCTTTTATAGTTCGGCTGTATGTAGGGTACAGCTCGATGAATTTGTTTGACGCGCAATAGTGACAGATTTGATTATCAATTCCTATTTTGTTCTAAGGATAAAACCTGAGGTTGTGATCATCCGCACAATCCCTTAGTAACGCCAGCGGTCATAACGCTGATATTTCGGCACTTTTGGCGCTTTAATCGCCTTGATCACCCACACTACCGCAATCGCCAACAGCAGCCACGGCAGCAGCTTAATCATCAATGCCAGCATACCGCCGAGGAACATAATGGCCGTCGCCACAACCAGCGCAGCGATAATGCCCAGCAATGAAACGCCAGTGACCATCAACATGACAAAAAAGCCAATCACAAAAAGTAGTTCCAGCATGATGTTCTCCCAAAAATGAAATCTCTTGCTGGCTTTACAAGAATCATGCCAGAAATAACATATTGATTTATCAACAAAACGCCCCGCGTCGAAGCGCAGGGCGTGGTGAATTTGACTACTTTGTGGTGAAAAATTAACGCTTATCTGCCACCAGTTTGAGCGCATGTTCCAGCACGTTAATGTCGGCACCCGCTTTATGGGCATTTTCACTTAAATACCGCCGCCACTGACGCGCGCCAGGAATCCCCTGGAACAGGCCCAGCATATGCCGGGTGATATGACCGAGATACGTCCCCTGGCTGAGTTCACGCTCAATGTACGGGTACATGGCGCGCACCACTGCCACCGGGTCGGCATCGGAATCCGAGGAACCAAAAATCTCACGATCCACCGCCGCCAGAATGCCTGGGTTTTGATACGCTTCACGCCCGACCATCACGCCATCCATATGTTGCAGGTGTGCTTTAGCCTCTTCCAGTGACTTGATGCCGCCATTAATCGACATAGCCAGATGCGGGAAATCACGCTTCAGTTGATAGACGCGCGGGTAATCGAGCGGCGGGATCTCACGGTTTTCTTTTGGGCTTAAACCGGAGAGCCAGGCTTTACGCGCGTGGATGATAAACATCTCGCATTC
Organism: Escherichia sp. E4702; assembly: GCF_963883545.1. Lineage (NCBI taxonomy): Bacteria > Pseudomonadati > Pseudomonadota > Gammaproteobacteria > Enterobacterales > Enterobacteriaceae > Escherichia > Escherichia sp. E4702. Next base: position 28,218 of record NZ_CAWORF010000031.1, read on the forward strand.
GCCTTTGCCGGAAACGGTGTCGATAAAATTACAGAGAAATTCATAGCTGTCCTGGTCGTCAATGCCAATACGCGTTTTCACCGTCACTGGAATCGACACTACATCGCGCATCGCTTTTACGCAGTCAGCCACCAGTTGCGCATTCCCCATCAGGCACGCGCCAAACATGCCGTTCTGTACCCGGTCTGACGGGCAGCCGACATTCAGGTTGATCTCATCATATCCTCGCGCTTCTGCCAGCTTCGCACACTGCGCCAGCGCCGCCGGATCGCTACCGCCCAACTGTAACGCCACAGGATGCTCTTCTTCACTGTATGCCAGGTAATCACCTTTACCGTGAATAATCGCCCCTGTGGTCACCATTTCGGTATAGAGCAACGTATTACGGGAGAGCAGACGCAGGAAATAACGGCAGTGTCTGTCCGTCCAGTCGAGCATAGGAGCAATAGAGAAACGGTATGCGGGATAAGCGGTTTGTGATTCTGCTGACATGGCGATTTTTTAAGCATCTGGTGAATTGGGGGCGCTACTATAGCATAACGAATATGCGATCAGGCAATGTGGCAGCTTCGATGCCCGGTTGTCGGCGTTTAAGTGAGAATTATGGTAAAGTAAGGACATTCTTAACCCCACTTTCGAGGTGCACAATGGAAAAGACCACAACGCAGGAGTTATTGGCGCAGGCTGAAAAACTCTGCGCGCAGCGTAATGTGCGCCTGACACCGCAACGTCTCGAAGTGCTGCGCCTGATGAGCCTGCAAGAAGGGGCTATCAGCGCCTACGATCTGCTTGATTTGCTGCGCGAAGCCGAGCCGCAAGCCAAGCCGCCAACGGTTTATCGCGCGCTCGATTTTCTGCTTGAACAAGGTTTTGTGCATAAGGTTGAATCCACCAACAGCTATGTGCTCTGCCATCTGTTCGATCAGCCCACCCATACTTCAGCCATGTTTATTTGCGATCGCTGCGGCGCAGTGAAAGAAGAGTGTGCAGAAGGCGTGGAAGACATTATGCATACGCTGGCGGCAAAAATGGGTTTTGCCCTGCGGCATAATGTGATTGAAGCACATGGTCTCTGTGCGGCATGTGTGGAAGTTGAAGCGTGTCGTCATCCTGAACAGTGCCAGCATGATCACTCTGTGCAGGTGAAAAAGAAACCTCGCTAAGAGGGCGTACATCCTTGTACACGTCGGGCAGGAGGGATCAATTACCAGCGGTAATCATGGCGTTTTTCCCAGCTATCAACCTCTTTTTCTGCCTGATCTTTCTGGTAACCGTAACGTTCCTGGATTTTACCCACTAACTGGTCACGCTTACCTTCAATGACCGTCATGTCATCATCGGTCAGTTTGCCCCATTGCTCTTTCACTTTACCTTTGAACTGTTTCCAGTTACCGCCGACTTCGTCTTTATTCATATTCAAATCCTCATCGTTAGGTGGTGAATGAGTGTACGCTCACTTTTTTTCTGAACGTGGGATTAAGTGTAGTCAGGAATTTGGCTTAGGATTATTTATTCAGAACTTTTAACCGTCATGTTGCTGAAAACCAGGTTCCATTACGCCAGTGACGACGCCAGATAACCGCCAGAGAAAGCCCGCGCAACGCCAGAAAGACGGTTAACGCCAGCCATAAACCATGGTTACCCAACCACGGCAACGTCAGTAGCGTCAAAGCAAACCCTGCTGCTGCGACTGCCATACTATTGCGCATTTCGGCAGCGCGCGTTGCCCCAATAAACATACCGTCCAGCAGATAACACCAGACTCCCACCAGCGGTAAAATAACCTGCCAGATTAGGTAGCGATCGGCCAGATTCTGGATCTGCGTTAACGACGTTAGCAACGCGATGATATGTTCACCCGCCAGCAAATAAACCACCGAAAACAACAATGCCACGATCCCCGACTGGCGGCACGCTGCGCGCCAGACATCCAGTAACTGGCTACCGTCGCGCGCACCATACGCCTGACCGGAGTGGGCTTCAACCGCGTAGGCAAAACCATCCAGCGCATAGGCAGTAAAGGTGAGTAGCGTCATCAGAACCGCGTTAACAGCGATAATGTCACTCCCCAGTCGCGCGCCAAGTACGGTGATCGCGCCGAAACAGAGTTGCAACAACAGCGAGCGCAGCATGATATCGCGGTTAAGTGCCAGCAAGCGACGGAAGTTTCCTCGCCAGGCAGTTTTCAGCATTTCGCCGGAGATTCCGCGTAGTTTGAGGATTTTACGCACCATGAGCAGACCAATCAGCAATGTTGCATATTCCGCAATAACCGTCGCCAGCGCCGCGCCCTGCACGTTCATATGCAGCCCCATCACCAGCCAGACATCCAGCACAATGTTGAGGATATTGCCAACCACTAACAAAATCACTGGCGCGCGGGCATATTGCACGCCGAGCAACCAGCCGAGCAGCACCAGATTCGCCAGCGACGCCGGTGCGCTTAACCAGCGGATTGCAAGAAAGCGCCGCGCCTGTTCCAGAACCGCTTCGCTACCACCAACAATATGCAGCGCCAGCTCGATAATCGGCGTACGCAGTAAGGCAATCAACGCTCCGGCCCCCAGTGCCAGCAGCAACGGCTGCACCAGCGCACGCGCCAATGCCTGAGGATTTTTGGCACCATAAGCCTGTGCAGTAAGCCCGGTAGTGCTCATACGCAAAAACAGCAACAGCATAAAGAGAAAACTGGTCGCCGTTGCGCCAACCGCCACGCCGCCCAGATAAACCGGACTATCAAGATGACCAATGACCGCCGTATCAACCAGTCCCAGCAAGGGAACGGTGATATTGGAGAAAATCATGGGTAAAGCCAGATGCCAGAGTGCTTTATCAGATGAAGTGAGGAATGCCATGCAGACAAGCCTGATGAAGAGAGATTAAAAACAAACCGCGATGCCAGGCGGCATCGCGGTATCAGAGATAGATTACAGCCAGTCGCCGTTGCGAATAACACCAACCGCCAGCCCTTCAATGCTGAAGCTCTGCTGACGAAGGTCAACGACAATGGGTTTAAACTCGCTATTTTCTGGCAAAAGTTCGACTTTATTACCCTGTTTTTTCAGACGCTTAACGGTAACTTCGTCATCTATACGCGCGACAACGACCTGACCATTACGCACATCCTGGGTTTTATGCACTGCCAGCAAGTCGCCGTCCATAATGCCGATATCTTTCATCGACATCCCACTGACGCGCAGCAGGAAATCGGCATTCGGTTTGAACAGGGAAGGATCGACCTGATAATGACCTTCAATATGCTGCTGCGCCAGAAGCGGTTCACCGGCAGCCACACGGCCCACCAACGGTAACCCTTCTTCCTCTTCCTGCAACAGACGAATCCCGCGCGATGCGCCGGAAACAATTTCAATAACGCCTTTGCGTGCCAGCGCCTTCAGATGTTCTTCTGCCGCATTTGGGGAACGGAACCCCAAACGCTGCGCGATTTCCGCACGCGTCGGCGGCATACCTGTCTGGCTGATGTGATCACGGATGAGATCAAACACCTCTTGTTGCCTGGCCGTTAACGCTTTCATTCCGCCCCCTGGGTGTATATACAGTTATGCTGTGAGTATATACAGCAAAAGGTGATTTTGGAACCATAAACTACACAATAAACCAGAGATTTATCGAATTCTGGAAGGGTTATCCAAAATGCGACCATAACAGAATGCACCAGGTAATCACGGCGACGATAATGGCGATCAGCACCGCGGCAGAGCCCATATCTTTCGCCCGCCCGGAAAGCTCATGGTATTCAGAGCCAATACGGTCAACCACCGCTTCGATGGCACTATTGAGAATTTCCACAATCATCACCAGCATGACAGAACTAATAAGCAATACTCGGGTTATTGCATCCACATCCAGCCAACAGGCAATAACCACTGCCAACAATACCGCGACACCTTCCTGACGGAATGCCGCTTCGTTGATCCATGCGGCACGTAAACCTTTCCAGGAATAGCCAGCAGCTTTGATAATTCGGGTGAATCCAGTGGTATTATTGGCCATCGAAAGAACCTTTTTACATTATGAGCGTCAATATCAGTGTACCGTTGAATCCGAAGATTACGGTTAGCGTAACGTCGCGCGAAACATGAGCGGATACCACAGAATTTCCCATGACTTTCTGCTATCCTTCCCGCGCATTTGCATTATTAACCAGAGGCTTTACATCGTTTATGTCCGGCTGGCCACGAATTTACTACAAATTACTGAATTTACCATTAAGCATCCTGGTAAAAAGCAAGTCTATTCCGGCAGATCCTGCCCCGGAACTGGGACTGGATACCTCTCGTCCAATTATGTACGTTTTACCGTACAACTCAAAAGCGGATTTGCTGACGTTGCGCGCCCAGTGCCTGGCGCACGACCTGCCTGACCCATTAGAGCCGCTGGAAATAGACGGCACGCTACTGCCGCGCTATGTGTTTATTCATGGCGGGCCGCGTGTTTTCACCTATTACACACCGAAAGAAGAGTCTATTAAGCTTTTCCACGACTATCTCGATCTGCACCGTAGCAACCCAAATCTGGATGTGCAAATGGTGCCAGTATCGGTGATGTTTGGTCGTGCGCCAGGGCGTGAAAAAGGTGAAGTTAACCCGCCACTGCGCATGCTCAACGGCGTACAGAAATTTTTCGCCGTGCTCTGGCTCGGTCGCGACAGTTTTGTTCGCTTCTCTCCGTCAGTTTCGCTGCGCCGTATGGCGGATGAACACGGCACGGATAAAACTATCGCTCAGAAACTGGCACGCGTGGCGCGTATGCACTTTGCCCGCCAGCGTCTGGCTGCTGTGGGGCCGCGCCTGCCTGCTCGTCAGGATCTGTTTAACAAGCTGCTCGCCTCCCGCGCCATTGCCAAAGCGGTAGAAGATGAAGCGCGCAGCAAAAAAATCTCCCATGAAAAAGCGCAGCAGAACGCGATTGCGCTGATGGAAGAGATTGCGGCGAACTTCTCTTACGAGATGATCCGCCTGACTGACCGCATTCTGGGCTTCACCTGGAACCGACTTTACCAGGGCATCAACGTCCATAATGCCGAGCGCGTTCGCCAGCTGGCCCACGACGGTCATGAGCTGGTGTATGTGCCTTGCCACCGCAGTCACATGGACTACCTGCTGCTTTCTTACGTGCTGTATCACCAGGGGCTGGTGCCGCCGCATATCGCCGCCGGGATCAACCTGAATTTCTGGCCTGCCGGGCCGATTTTCCGCCGTCTGGGTGCATTCTTTATTCGCCGCACGTTTAAAGGCAATAAACTCTATTCCACGGTTTTCCGTGAGTATCTCGGCGAACTGTTCAGCCGTGGTTATTCCGTCGAGTACTTTGTGGAAGGCGGTCGTTCGCGTACAGGCCGTTTGCTGGACCCGAAAACCGGTACGCTGTCGATGACCATTCAGGCGATGCTGCGTGGCGGCACACGTCCGATTACGCTGATTCCGATCTACATCGGTTACGAGCACGTCATGGAAGTGGGTACTTACGCCAAAGAACTGCGCGGGGCAACGAAAGAGAAAGAGAGCCTGCTGCAGATGCTGCGCGGTTTAAGCAAGCTGCGTAATCTCGGTCAGGGCTATGTCAACTTCGGTGAACCAATGCCGTTGATGACCTACCTTAACCAGCACGTGCCAGACTGGCGTGAATCTATCGATCCCATCGAAGCGGTGCGTCCGGCCTGGTTAACGCCGACGGTCAATAACATTGCTGCCGATCTGATGGTACGCATTAACAACGCAGGCGCGGCAAACGCCATGAACCTGTGCTGTACTGCGCTTCTGGCGTCACGTCAGCGCTCACTCACCCGCGAGCAGTTAACCGAGCAACTCAACTGCTATCTGGATTTGATGCGCAACGTGCCTTACTCCACGGACTCTACCGTTCCTTCGGCCAGCGCCAGCGAGCTTATCGATCACGCGCTGCAAATGAACAAGTTTGAAGTTGAGAAGGATACTATCGGCGACATCATCATTCTGCCGCGCGAGCAAGCGGTGCTGATGACCTACTATCGCAACAACATTGCGCATATGTTGGTGCTGCCTTCGCTGATGGCGGCAATTGTCACCCAGCATCGCCACATCTCCCGCGACGTATTGATGGAGCACGTCAATGTGCTTTACCCAATGCTGAAAGCGGAGCTGTTCCTGCGCTGGGATCGCGACGAGTTGCCGGACGTTATTGATGCGCTGGCAAATGAGATGCAACGTCAGGGGCTGATTACACTGCAAAATGACGAGCTGCATATCAATCCGGCACATTCCCGCACGCTTCAGCTGCTGGCCGCAGGCGCGCGCGAAACGCTGCAACGTTATGCCATCACTTTCTGGCTGCTGAGCGCCAACCCGTCGATCAACCGCGGTACGCTGGAGAAAGAGAGCCGCACCGTGGCGCAACGTCTCTCCGTGCTGCACGGCATCAACGCACCGGAATTCTTCGACAAGGCGGTATTCAGTTCCCTGGTACTGACGCTGCGTGATGAAGGGTATATCAGCGACAGCGGCGACGCCGAACCGGCAGAAACGATGAAGGTCTATCAGTTGCTGGCGGAGTTGATTACGTCAGATGTACGTTTGACGATTGAGAGTGCGACGCAGGGTGAAGGGTAATTGGTGAGAGTTGCCGGATGTATCCGGCCTACCATGACTTGCAAATTCAATAAATTGCGATGTGTTATGTAGGCCTGATAAGCGCAGCGCATCAGGCAGCTTTTCCCAGAAAAAAAGCCGGATGACCATGACCATCCGGCTTTTTTACATCATCAGAAATGCCAGTAACTCATTGCCAGCCCTAAAAACAGCACCAGGCCAACATAGTTATTATTCATAAATGCTTTAAAGCAGGCTTCGCGCTCGCGGTTAGCAATCAGTTTTTGTTGATATACAAACAGCGCGCCCGCGACCAGAATTGACCAATAATATCCCCAGCCTAAGCCATTTAACTCGCCGATAATCGCCATCAGCACCAGCACGCCAATCTGCAAAATACCGATAATCAACTTATCGTATTGACCGAACAAGATAGCGGTGGACTTAATGCCAATCTTCACGTCATCGTCACGGTCGACCATCGCATATTGCGTGTCGTAAGCCACCGCCCACAGAATATTGGCAAGGAACATCAGCCAGCAGCTTAACGGCACCGATTCACTCACAGCGGCAAAAGCCATTGGAATCGACCAACCAAACGCCGCACCCAGCACCACTTGCGGTAAATGGGTATACCGCTTCATAAACGGGTACACCCACGCCAACGCCAGTCCGGCAATCGACAACAGAATGGTCATCGTGTTCAGTGTCAATACCAGTAAGAACGAAATCAGCACCAGCACCACAAATAGCGTTCGCGCCTCTTTCTCCGTAACCGCACCACTGGGAAGCGGTCGGTTTGCTGTGCGCTTCACATGGCCATCAAATTTACGGTCAGCATAGTCATTCACCACGCACCCGGCGGCGCGCATCAGCCAGACGCCTGCGACAAACACCGCCAGGACCCAGAGTTGGGGAACACCCGGTGTCGCCACCCACAGCGCCCACAACGTTGGCCAGAGCAGCAGTAACGCGCCAATTGGCTTATCCGTACGCATTAAGCGGTGAAACGCCAGCAGCTTATTTTGCGTCAGACTCCACTCCATATTTTTTTCCTCTTAGTACAACGGTGACGCCGGTAAAAATAGCTCGGTCAGCAGCAGTGGCTTACCGCTTAATCGCAGGCGGGAACGTCGCCCCCACAATCCGGCATCACGGCCTATCTCAATAAAGTCCCGGGTTAATGTCGATGATGTGAACAGATAGCGGCCTAACGGCGTTTTACCTAATTTTTGTAACGCCAGCTCGGGGCCACTTAACGTTGACACAGGAACGACGGTACGTCCGGCGAGCCAGGGTTCACCATCAGCACATAACAATATTTCTCGTAACCAGTAACGGGGCTCTTTCGGCAGCAGCGGTAATTCTTCGGGGATTTCATTCTGCTCGACAAACCCTTCGCGGATCATCGTTACGCTCACCGTTTTTCCCTGCTGTTCAAAACGTTTAGTCATGGAATCTTCCAGCAACAACCAGTCGAGCAGTTGCGGTTCCAGCGCAGGGATCTCTGCAAAATAGCGCAGCGCACGCAGTTGCGTTAACGCGGGGTGTGACATGCCGAACTCTCCGTTACATAACGTAAAGGCATTGTATCGCAGAAAAGCGATAACGGGAGATGTAAAGCATATTAAGTGATCTAATACGCAACAAAAACGCAACAATCACTGGGAGGGAGAAAAAAAGGTGCGCCCGAAGACGCACCAGTTGTTGCAAAATCAGCACTGTGGGGCGTAATTACCCCTTGCCTTTTACACTGCTGATAAAGGTGGAACGGGCAGATGTCGATCCCAGACGTTCAGCTTCATCAAGCAGTTTTAACGCCTTATCAACATCACCTTTCGCAACAGCGTTTTTGATCGCGGTATTAAAATAACTTTCCGTGTCGTTGAGCATCGGTTCGCTTTTCTTCGCTGGCGCCGGAGCGGATGCAGCCACGGCTGGTGCCGCCGTGTTGCCTACCGTAACCGGAGCTGGGGCGGAAGAACCAAATAACGGTCCCACCAGCACACTGGAGCTGGAGTTCGTTTTCACTTTCAGTTTCAGCAGGCCATCAGTGGTATGACGAGCTACCGGGTCTGGAATATCAGGGATCGAGTTACCGACGCCTTTGGCATAGGCTTTTGCCGGGTCGAGCAGTTGCGTCGTCTGCTGGAGATCTTTTTCTGTGGTAAAGATCAGAACATACAGTTTTTGCTGCCCCAACGCTGGTGTCAGGCGCATCACTCCTTCCAGACGATCTGCGCTCATGACGCCTGGTTCCTGGTAGGTGAAATAACTGCTGGGGAAGAAGGCTGATGGGGTCATGCTCTGATCAAGAATCAGCACATTTGGCGCAAATACACTGGTTTGTTTGTTCACTTCGCTGGTCAGCGTAAGGGTCAGTTCGCCAATGTTTGCCGGAACGCTGTATGCCGCAACCGGACCACTGATACCAGGAACGTTCAACCGTTGGCCGCCAGTCGCTAACTGGGTAGTCTGAGTTTTGGATTGATCGACGGGTGTCCAGGTTAATTGTTGTAGCGCGGCAGATGGAATAGCTGGGGCGTCACTGGTGTTTTGCGGTACGTAGTTGACGTCGGCGAGGCTAATTCCAGGCGCGCTCGCCAGCAACCCTGCTGATAAACAGAGGGCGATGAGACTTTTATTCATTTTCATTGTTTTCACCTCAAAATCTGGAGTTCAGCGGTAGCCAGGCAATAGCGCGCTAAACCGATAATCAGAGGGGCTTGCGCCCCTTATAGATAATGACAACGTGTTTTTATGCCGGATGCGGCGTAAACGCCTTATCCGGCCTACATTCGGCAGCTGTTGTAGGCCTGATAAGACGCGACAGCGTCGCATCAGGCGTTGGTTGCCGGATGCGGCGTGAACGCCTTATCCGGCCTACGCTTTGTTATTACCACCAGATTTCCATCTGGGCGCCGAAGGTCCACTCGTCGCTATCACCGCGACCGAAGCTACCGCCTTCGAAGCTCGCCGGAACGGCTTTACCGTAGTTCGGGTTGGAAGAGGAACTACCGTTGTAGTCATAGCCCCATTTCTCATCCCACTTGGCGTAGGTCGCGAAGAGACGAATAGCCGGACGTGACCAGATGCTGTCGCCAGCCTGCCATTGTTGTGCGAGGGTAATTTTGTACTGATTGTTCTTGTCGCCAGTGCGCTGGGATTCGACGTTGTCGTAGCCGATTTCCATCAAGGTGCTCATAATTGGCGTCCACTTGTACATCGGGCGAATACCGACGGTCCACCACTTGGTGCCGTTATCGTTATCCCAGTTGATGTCCTGATACATACCCACGTACATCATGTCCCAGTTGTCGCCCATCGAGATCGCACCGTGATCAAGAATACGCAGCATGTGGCCGTTGTTGTTGATGTTGTAGGCAAAGTGTTCGTTATCAAACGCGACGCCAGAGCCCTGCGACAGACCTTTACCCTGCGAGGTCATCGAATCAGTTGCGTACTGAACAACAAACTTGTTGAAGCCCTTCAGGATGCTCTGAGTATGTTCAGCAGTGAATAACCAACCGTCTTTCGATGCGCCATCAACCAGACGATAGTTATCACGCAGGTTAGCGCGACCGTAGTCGACACCCAGTTCTAAGGTTCCGCCTGGGTTGATTTCCATCTGCGCTAAACGCACGTCGAAGACATCGTTCGCGGTTTCGTTGGTGTAGTCATAGATATTGTTGCTGGCGAAAGAAGAAGAACCACCAGCTTCAGAAGAGCGGGTTGCTGCCAGAGAGAGCTTACCGAAGCCAACATCGATGTTTTCCAGACCGGCACCAGGACCAGAAATATCCCAGTAGTAGAAGTCGATCATATGAACGTCATGACGTTGATAGAAACGCTTACCCGCCCAGATGGTGGAACCTGGCAGCCATTCAATCAGGTTTTTACCCTGCACGTTCGCTTCACGGAAGGCCGGATCGGTAGCTTCCCAGTCATTCTGTTGCGCGACGGAATAGGCCACGTTAGTGTCGAAATAGAAGCTCTTATCGCCCTCTTTCCACACTTCCTGACCCAATTTTAATTCAGCATAAGTTTCACATTCGTTGCCAAGACGGTATTTACTTTGAGCACCAGTGGTCTGGAAACACTGTTGTTCACCGCCACTCCCTGTCCAGCCGATACCGGAACGAGCGTAACCGTGGAAATCCACAGCCATTGCCTGAGCAGACATTACGCCCGCTGCGACGGCAACCGCCAGAGGAAGTTTGCGCAGAGTAATCATCATTCTATCTCCTGAGTCATTGCTTTTCTTTTTTCACATCACCTGTCACAGGTTTTGTGTCTTTTGTAGGGTGCTTAAACGCCCGGCTCCTGATGCAGTCGACGACACGCAGTGCCATCTTCACGGAACAGATGGCAACGCTCTGGCGGCAGGCCGATAGCGAATGTGGCACCTTCTTCTACCAACACCACGTCAGACTGGCGGTACACCAGGTTTTGACGAATGGAAGGGATCTGGATATGAATTTGGGTTTCGTTGCCGAGTTGCTCGACGACCTGAACTTCACCTTCAAGGATGACGTCGGCGATATCACTTGGCAGTAGATGTTCCGGGCGAATGCCCAGTGACATGTTGGCTCCGACCTGAACGTTGTGGCTTTCAACCGGAAGCCAGACTTGCTGGAGGTTTGGCATCGGCAGCTCAACCTGGACTTGATCGATTGCAACGGCGGTCACTTTTACCGGCAAGAAGTTCATTTTCGGCGAACCAATAAAACCAGCGACAAAGCGGTCCGCCGGATAGTGATACAGTTCGAGGGGTTTCCCGACCTGCGCCACGCGCCCGGCATCCAGCACCACGATTTTATCGGCCAGCGTCATCGCCTCGACCTGATCGTGGGTGACGTAAATCATCGTGCGGCCCAGACGTTTATGCAGGCGGGAGATTTCGATACGCATCTGCACACGCAGCGCAGCGTCAAGGTTGGATAGCGGTTCATCAAGTAAAAACACGCTTGGCTCTGCCACCAGCGTTCGACCAATCGCCACTCGCTGACGCTGCCCGCCGGAGAGTGCCTTCGGTTTGCGATCAAGCAAGTGCGCCAGTTGCAGTACTTCCGCCACCTGGTTAACGCGCTGGTTGATCACCTCTTTCTTCGCGCCCGCCAGTTTCAGGCCAAAGGACATGTTTTCTGCCACTGACAGATGGGGATAGAGCGCATAGGACTGGAACACCATTCCGACGCCGCGTTCTGCTGGCGGGGTATCGTTCATTCGTTTCTCACCGATGAACAGGTCGCCGCTGGTGATCGTCTCAAGACCGGCAATCATGCGCAGTAACGTTGATTTACCGCAGCCAGATGGCCCGACAAACACCACGAACTCACCTTCGTGGATCTCGAGGTTGATATCTTTCGATACCACCACATCCCCCCAGGCCTTCGTTACATTTTGCAGCTGTACGCTCGCCATGCCCTTCTCCCTTCGTTACAACCTGTCATCGACAGCAACATTCATGATGCGGTGACTATGCTTGATCGACAGATAGCTTAAATCCTCCACCCCCAGGCTTTTTTATGGGGGAGGAGGCGGGAGGATGAGAAGGTGGTGTCTGCGTACTAATCCGAAGGAAAGTAAGGAAATTCGTGATGTTGCTTGCAAAAAACATGGCGATTTTGTGTGCGCCCTCCCGCAATACTGCCGTTTCTGCGACATGGATCACACAAAACGAAGGTGGGGCGTAGGGGCAAGGAGGATGGAAAGAGGTTGCCGTATAAAGAAACTAGAGTCCGTTTAGGCGTTTTCACAAGCACTTCACCAACAAGGACCAGAGATTATGAAAATAAAAACAGGTGCACGCATCCTCGCATTATCTGTTTTAACGACGATGATGTTTTCCGCCTCGGCTCTCGCCAAAATCGAAGAAGGTAAGCTGGTAATCTGGATCAACGGCGATAAAGGCTACAACGGCCTCGCTGAAGTCGGTAAGAAATTCGAGAAAGATACCGGAATTAAAGTCACCGTTGAGCATCCGGATAAGCTGGAAGAGAAATTCCCCCAGGTTGCGGCAACTGGCGATGGTCCGGACATCATCTTCTGGGCGCACGACCGCTTTGGCGGCTATGCCCAGTCTGGTCTGTTAGCTGAAATCTCTCCGGACAAAGCGCTCCAGGACAAGATTTATCCGTTCACCTGGGATGCCGTGCGTTTTAACGGCAAACTCATTGCTTACCCGGTTGCAGTTGAAGCGTTATCGCTGATTTATAACAAAGATCTGTTGCCGAACCCGCCAAAAACCTGGGAAGAGATCCCGGCGCTGGATAAAGAACTAAAAGCGAAAGGTAAGAGCGCGCTGATGTTCAACCTGCAAGAACCGTACTTTACCTGGCCGCTGATTGCTGCCGACGGTGGTTATGCGTTCAAGTATGAAAACGACAAATACAACGTGAAAGACGTTGGCGTGGATAACGCTGGCGCGAAAGCGGGTCTGACCTTCCTGGTTGATCTGATTAAAAACAAACACATGAATGCGGATACTGACTACTCCATTGCAGAGGCAGCCTTTAACAAAGGTGAAACTGCGATGACCATTAATGGTCCGTGGGCATGGTCTAACATCGACACCAGCAAAGTGAACTACGGTGTGACGATGCTGCCAACCTTCAAGGGACAACCTTCCAAACCGTTCGTTGGCGTGCTGAGCGCAGGCATTAACGCGGCCAGTCCGAACAAAGAGCTGGCGAAAGAGTTCCTCGAAAACTACCTGCTGACCGACGAAGGTCTGGAAGCGGTGAATAAAGACAAACCGCTGGGTGCCGTGGCGCTGAAGTCTTACCAGGATCAGCTGGCGAAAGATCAACGTATCGCCGCCACTATGGATAACGCCAAGAACGGTGAAATCATGCCGAACATCCCGCAGATGTCCGCCTTCTGGTATGCCGTGCGTACCGCAGTAATCAACGCAGCCAGTGGTCGTCAGACCGTTGATGCCGCGCTGAAAGATGCACAGGGTCGTATCACTAAGTAATGCTTGAAATGCCGGATGCGGCGTGAACGCCTTATCCGGCCTACGAAGCCGAAACGTATGTAGGCCTGATAAGACGCGTCAGCGTCGCATCAGGCAGTTGTTGCCGGATGCGGCGTG
>NZ_CAWORF010000032.1:0-36303 GCF_963883545.1 Escherichia sp. E4702
ACGTATGTAGGCCTGATAAGACGCACCTGCGTCGCATCAGGCAGTTGTTGCCGGATGCGGCGTGAACGCCTTATCCGGCCTACGAAGCCGAAACGTATGTAGGCCTGATAAGACGCGTCAGCGTCGCATCAGGCAGTTGTTGCCGGATGCGGCGTAAACGCCTTATCTGTCCTGGAATGAGGAAGAACCCCATGGATGTCATTAAAAAGAAACATTGGTGGCAAAGCGACGCGCTGAAATGGTCAGTGTTAGGTCTGCTCGGCCTGCTGGTGGGTTACCTTGTTGTTTTAATGTACGCACAAGGGGAATACCTGTTCGCCATTACCACGCTGATTTTGAGCTCAGCGGGGCTCTATATTTTCGCCAATCGTAAAGCCTACGCCTGGCGCTATGTCTACCCGGGAATGGCCGGGATGGGGCTATTCGTCCTCTTCCCTCTGGTCTGCACCATCGCCATCGCCTTCACCAACTACAGCAGCACCAACCAGCTTACCTTTGAACGCGCTCAGGAAGTTCTGTTGGACCGCGCCTGGCAGGCAGGGAAAACCTATAACTTTGGTCTTTATCCCGCGGGTGATGAGTGGCAACTGGCGCTCACCGACGGCGAAACCGGCAAAAATTATCTCTCAGACGCTTTCAAATTTGGCGGCGAGCAAAAACTGCAACTGAAAGAAACGGCCACGCAGCCTGAAGGCGAGCGCGCGAATCTGCGCGTGATTACCCAGAATCGTCAAGCCCTGAGCAACATTACCGCCATTCTGCCGGATGGCAACAAAGTGATGATGAGCTCCCTGCGCCAGTTCTCCGGCACTCAGCCGCTGTACACATTAGGCGATGACGGTACGCTGACCAATAACCAGAGTGGCATAAAATATCGTCCAAACGACCAGATTGGTTTTTACCAGTCCATCACTGCTGACGGCAACTGGGGTGACGATAAACTCAGTCCGGGTTATACCGTGACTACTGGCTGGAAAAACTTTACCCGCGTCTTCACCGACGAAGGGATCCAAAAACCGTTCCTTGCAATTTTCGTCTGGACCGTAGTGTTCTCACTTATCACCGTCTTTTTAACGGTGGCGGTCGGCATGGTGCTGGCGTGTCTGGTGCAGTGGGAAGCGTTGCGCGGCAAAGCTGTCTATCGCGTCCTGCTGATTCTGCCCTACGCGGTGCCATCGTTTATTTCAATTTTGATTTTCAAAGGATTGTTCAACCAGAGCTTTGGTGAAATCAACATGATGTTGAGCGCGCTGTTTGGTGTGAAGCCCGCCTGGTTCAGCGATCCAACCACCGCCAGAACGATGCTGATTATCGTCAACACCTGGCTGGGTTATCCATACATGATGATCCTCTGCATGGGCTTGCTGAAAGCGATTCCGGACGATCTGTATGAAGCCTCAGCGATGGATGGCGCAGGTCCATTCCAGAACTTCTTCAAGATTACGCTACCGCTGCTGATTAAGCCGCTGACGCCGCTAATGATCGCCAGCTTTGCCTTTAACTTTAACAACTTCGTGCTGATTCAACTGTTAACCAACGGCGGCCCGGATCGTCTTGGCACGACCACGCCAGCCGGTTATACCGACCTGCTCGTTAACTACACCTACCGTATCGCTTTTGAAGGCGGCGGGGGTCAGGACTTCGGTCTGGCGGCAGCAATTGCCACGCTGATCTTCCTGCTGGTGGGTGCGCTGGCGATAGTGAACCTGAAAGCCACGCGAATGAAGTTTGATTAAGGGAGATAACAAAAATGGCAATGGTCCAACCGAAATCGCAAAAAGCACGTTTGTTTATTACTCACCTGCTACTACTACTTTTTATCGCGGCGATTATGTTCCCGCTGCTGATGGTCGTCGCCATCTCGCTGCGCCATGGGAACTTCGCGACCGGTAGCCTGATCCCGGAGCAAATCTCGTGGGATCACTGGAAACTGGCGTTAGGTTTTAGCGTTGAACAGGCGGATGGCCGCATTACGCCACCACCATTCCCGGTACTGCTGTGGCTGTGGAACTCGGTAAAGGTCGCCGGTATTTCCGCGATTGGTATTGTGGCGCTCTCCACCACCTGCGCTTATGCCTTCGCCCGTATGCGCTTCCCTGGCAAAGCGACGCTGCTGAAAGGAATGCTGATTTTCCAGATGTTCCCGGCGGTACTCTCACTGGTGGCGTTGTATGCGTTGTTTGACCGTTTGGGCGAGTACATTCCGTTTATCGGTCTGAATACCCACGGCGGCGTTATCTTTGCTTACCTGGGCGGGATTGCGCTGCACGTCTGGACGATTAAAGGTTATTTCGAAACCATCGATAGCTCGCTGGAAGAAGCGGCGGCGCTGGATGGTGCGACACCGTGGCAGGCTTTCCGCCTTGTCCTGTTGCCATTATCTGTACCGATTCTGGCGGTGGTGTTCATCCTGTCGTTTATCGCTGCCATTACCGAAGTTCCGGTCGCGTCGTTGTTACTGCGTGACGTGAACAGTTACACCCTGGCCGTGGGGATGCAGCAATACCTTAACCCGCAAAACTACCTGTGGGGTGACTTTGCCGCCGCTGCCGTGATGTCTGCATTACCAATCACCATCGTCTTCTTGCTGGCTCAACGCTGGTTGGTTAACGGCCTGACGGCAGGTGGTGTGAAAGGTTAAAGATGTTGTTCTGCCAATGTTATGCCGCTAGACCCTCAACTTACGTTATCCTAACTTGTGACTGTTATTCGGCGCTCTTCGGAGCGCCTCTTTTTTACTCCCGCTTCAGCCGTTTCGAATTACACAGCCACAGGGTGATCACCAGTAACAGGATCGCTGCTGAGTAGATCAACACATCCAGTGGCGATTTATGATCGACGATGATCAAGCGCACAATGGCGGTGATCCCGATATAGACAAAGTAACGTAGCGGGAAGTGAAAACCGGACTGAAAGTACTTCACAATCAGCGCGATAAATTCGAAATAGAGAAAGTAAACCACCAGTCCTTCCACCAGCTCATATTTACTGGTTTGTTCTGGCGCGAACAGCACATCAGCCAGATGCACCGTTTCTTTGCCGAGGAAGACAACCAAAATCAGGCCGAGGCACAACAGGCCAAGATTGAGTACGGTCTGCAAAATGGTGGAGATAAACTCCACGCGCGGACGAGAGAGTGACGTCATAGCAGTACCTCCTTCACAGTGGCGAGCTTCCTGTATAACGCAAAAATGTGACGGAGATCTATATTTTTTGTGTATGTTTTGTTCACCCTGGATTTGGGGGGGCGCCCACCAACGCCGGATGCGCCTACCCGTAGGCCGGATAAGCCGCGCCTGGCGGCGCATCCGGCAAGGCAAACCACACCAAAGCCGGTAATGCAAAAATCACCCATTCAGGTGATTCCCAGCCACCAGCAATGCGCGAAAAATCGACAATGTTCCTCTGGAACAAATGAAACGTAACCTGATAAAGGTGGTAAAAATGAAGCCTTATTTTGCTGCTTTGTTGTTATCAGTCTCTGTTCTTCCTGCTTATGCTGGTCCGCTCGGCACTGCTGATAAAGCCGACCTACCGCAAAGCAATGTCTCCAGCCCAATGATGGCCCAGTCGCTCAGGCAACCAGACCTGCAACCGATATCGACGGACAGGAAGACAGAATGTTTTCGCCTTTACACACCAGATCGCAAACCGGGGGTGAACTGCGTTCCTGATGGCTCAACAGGCCATTAAGAATGAGGGTGCCAGTGATTGCGAAAACTGGCACCTTTCCGATGACTTAGCGGAAATTCACGCTACGGTCGCTGGTCATATCATACAACTGGAACTTACGCCCAAGTTGCTGACCCCCGTCACGCGTCAGCGGCGTCCAGCCAATTGCCGCACGGCTGCGTGTCGGGCCAGACGAGAAGAGATCCAGCGGTACAGAGACATACACGCCTTTGGTGAAGTCCCCTTCGCCGTACTCCTCTTTCGAAACATTAGTGATCGTGGCATAGCCGCCAACCACCACGCCGCTGTCAAAGCGTTTGGCTATTTCCAGCGTGCCGCCTTTATCCCCTGCCAGATACTGTCCGACGCTCGCTTTCACTAACACATCCTGAGCAAAAGATGGCGTCCAGTATGCGGTCAGATGTCCGGTTTTCACGCTGTAGTCGGTGAATTTCATCATATCTTTTGCGCTACGCCAGTCGCGCTGTTTAACGTAGTTGGCATCCAGACCAAACGCCCAGTTGCTGTCCAGCGGGCGATACAACACTTCTGCCCCCGCACCGCCAAACATGGTTTCGAGATAACCTCCGTAGACCTGACCGTAGAAGCCGTTGCCCAGATGCTGGAAGTAGTTGGCTTGCAGGTTATTCACATAGACATCATTCTGCACATACTCGCGCACATGGGTACGCACGCGCGGTAAGTGCGAGTCCTGCGGTGGATTGGTGTAGTTAAACTTGTCGTAATTGTTGGCAAGGTTAGCAAACAGGCTACCGGTGGTCAGCAGATGATCCGTCAGCCACAAATCTGCCGTTCCCATCACGCCCAGCTGATACATGTAAAAGTTTTCCGGGCCACCGACCGACTGGTTCAACACCGGATCAATATGGAAATCAAAGCGTGATTTGTCGATATACCAGCCCTGCTCGGTGGACTTCGGAACCACTGGCTCGACGCGTTTTTGCGCCAGCGTCGTTTCGTGGCCCAACGGCTCTCCGGCGAGATGATTTTTCAGGCTGGCGACATCGGTTTCCGTCGTCACCTGCGGCATGTTAAGGCGGTTTTCCGTGATACGGATCGTTTTGATCCCATCCGGCAGATCGTTCATCACGATCCGATTGGCGCGGATGATCCCTTCGCGCGAATCACGATATTTCACTTGCTCGCCGGTGACATACAGCGTATCGCCTTTCGCCTGGATCTGCGGATCGGCCAGTCCGGCGTTGTATTTCAACAGCGTTAACTGATTCGCCACCACCGAATGCTGCAAAATGGCATCCTGCGGCTGCGGTTGATATTGCGGGCGGGTGTTATCGTTGTACGAAGGACGTAGATCGTTAAAGTTGGTGCGCAGCGTGACGCCAAACATAAAGGTGTTACCACGTTCATAGCTAAGGTTAACGTCGGCCCAATCGGTAACGCGATAAATCGCACCGACGTTAAACTTACTTTTTTGCTCCAGCTTCCCGGCAAAATCCTGCTGATAATTATTGCCTTCATACTCCAGTTTCAGGCGCAGCGGTTGCCAGGGCGTCTGGTATTCCACGCCGCCAAACAGTGAGGCAGGACCGTGAAACATCTGGCTGCCGTCGATAGATCCCGCCTGTTTGTAGCTGTTATCGCGATAGCAATATTTGTCACTGGCTGAACAAAGCGGATTTTTCACATTACCGCTGGTACCCAGATATCCCCAGCCCAGGCCAAGCGTAAAATCGAACGGCCCCCAGGCTTTGCTGGCGACAAGATATTCTGCATCGAACAGCCCCGTGCCACCGATATCCCGCGCGCCAACCGCCACTTGCGGCAGCCAGTAACTCTCTTCCCACAAACGCAGTTTGAGATCGAAGGCTTTATCTTTATACGTTTGATCGCCAGAGAACGCTTCGACGCTGCTGTACTGCCGGGTGCGCACGTCGGTGTAGCGCAGCGTTGTTTCCAGCCACGGGAAGAGTTGCACTGAAGCTGAGTAATAACGGTACTGATCGTTATCGCGATAGTTCAAACTCAACTCCCCTTCCCGCGCCATGCGGGCGGTGGGCGTTTGTAATAATCCTACGCCACCGAAATCCGATTGCGACGGACCAATGGGCGCAGGATATGTTTCGCCGTAGCAAGCTGTGCTAATGCCCAGCGCCAGTAAGCTAAGCAGATGTCTTTTTTTCATTATTGGGGTATCCGCTGCGTCAGGGTCTGAAGAATGTCGGCGTTAAGGGCGTCGGGCGTCTTACTCCAGACAGAATCCGCGAGGCCAACATAAATAATGCTGCCGGGCATTGGCTCTACGTGACGCTTGTTCCAGTAAGCCACCGGCGCTTTTTGCGTGCGTCCGTCCGGGTAAACCACCCACGCGTAGCTGCGATCCGCACCGCTAAGCAGACTTTGCCCGGAGAGATAGCTCGCCACGTCGCGACCGGGAGTGAATGGCTGCTTGCCAGGACGGCTGATAAGCCCGAACAACGTGACCGTTGACGGCGGCGGTCCGACCCAGAGTGTGTAGTTGCCCTGCAACGGCGGGTTACCGCGTTCGGCAACGCGCACGATATCAGGATCAAGATTGATTTTTTGTCTGCCCGTCACCTTCAACGCCTGAATTTGCTGGCGTAAGGCGTTAATCGCAGCGGCATCGTCGGCGCTGGAATCTGCGCCCTGTTCTGCCAGCCGTGTCAGCAACGCCTGCTGCTGACGCAATGCTGCCGCCGTTGCCAGCTCTTCGCTAATCACCGCACCGGGCCACCAGCTGTTTGCCAGTCGAGGTTGGCCTACCAGATCGATTAAATGCTCTGCACCCGTCAGCATTTTGGCCTCAATGCTGCCATTGCTGAATACCTTGACGGTTCCCGCCGCGAAGACCGATGACGCCCCCACACTCAAAAGCAACGCGACAATAGTTTTTTTAATCATTGTTTTGCCGCCTTGATGAGCGTGGTTTTCACCGGGAAATAATCCGCGCCGAGATACTGTTCCGACTGGCGAATTTGCCCTTCGCTGTCGATCCAGTAGCGGTTATGCCAGCGCGCCTGGTCGGTGGAGACTTCTTCGTCCAGCACGCGAACCGGAGTTTCATCGCTGCCGACTTTGACGGTATCGGTGCCATCCCATTTGAAGACTGAGCGTGCGGTGGCGTAGCGTACCTGCTGGTACTCGGTCCAGCCCATCGTGCGCGTCCAGGTTGCACCATCAATGATTTGTGCGGGTTTAATCAGCGGGTCAGTGGCAAGGTTATTCACTTCAATCAGGTTGTCGCCGCCAAGCAAAGTCTTCACCAGACGACCATGTTGTGTGACGAGAGTGGCCTGATCCTGAGTGACCCATTTTTGTTGTCCGTCTTCGGCGAAGGCCAGCACCACAAACAACTGCGGCCCGCCATTAAGCTGCATGTACTGGCTGGCGTAGGGCATATTTTGAATATCATCGTCCGTCAGCTGTACGCCTGGCGTGCCGAACAGACTGTCCCACAGTGAATTGCCCAGCTCTTTAGTCGTGGCTGAACAGGCCTGTAATAGCAGGCAGATAAGAATGAGTGCAGGTCGCTTCACGACTCTTCTCCAGAGGGGCAGAATAACCACACCGGAGTGTGGTTATGGTTAATCCCCGTCATACTGAATTATTTTGGGGATACATACGTTATTACTGGGTACTGGTGGTCGTGGTTGTGGTGGTCCCGGTATTAGAACCATCACCGCCACCGGTTGCCGCGAGCGCGACACCCACCGCCGAGCTTACGGTGCTGACGCTGGTCGCGGAGGAACTCCCCGCCGAAACCGACGTTGCTGCCGACCCTGCCGCTTCGCCCACCTGTACAGGTGCAGCCCACGCAGAAGTCGCCGCAAGCGCAGATATGGCAAAAATGCCATACAGAACTTTTTTCATAACAATTTCCCTTCATTGAATGAATGGAGATTTACCCAAAAACATTTCAGGCGGGATCGAGTATACACAACTAAAGCATGCGAATTACGGCGCGGGGAATTAGTGAAGGAGTTTTAGGATAATTGGAATTAATATCAAATATAAGTTTCAACTTATATATA
Organism: Escherichia sp. E4702; assembly: GCF_963883545.1. NCBI lineage: Bacteria > Pseudomonadati > Pseudomonadota > Gammaproteobacteria > Enterobacterales > Enterobacteriaceae > Escherichia > Escherichia sp. E4702. The sequence continues at coordinate 7,704 of NZ_CAWORF010000032.1, forward strand.
AATAAGATTAAAAACATAAGGTTAAAATAAAATAAAAAGTAATTAATCTACGTATTTTCCGAAATCAACCACGATTAAAAATCTATTTTAGGATTAACCTCACGGTATGATTTTCGTTAAATCTCCGACAAGGGGATTTATCTGATAAAACAATGCCGACTTATAGTCGGCATTGTTTTTAAGGTTATGTAATCAATCGTGGTATGTATTAATTGCCGAATACGATGTACATATCGGCATCGACCTGTAGGCCTGATAAGACGCGACCGCGTCGCATCAGGCACTGGTTGCCGGATGCGGCGTGAACGCCTTATCCGGCCTACATATCGACGATGATTAACCGCGCCACGCTTTATAGCGGTTAATCAGACCATTGGTTGAGCTATCGTGGCTGCTGATTTCTTTGTCATCTTTCAGCTCTGGCAGAATACGGTTCGCCAGCTGTTTACCCAGCTCAACGCCCCACTGGTCGAAGGTGAAGATGTTGAGGATCACGCCCTGAGTAAAGATTTTGTGCTCATACAGCGCAATCAACGCACCCAGGCTGAACGGAGTGATTTCGCGCAGCAGGATAGAGTTGGTCGGGCGGTTACCTTCGAACACTTTGAACGGCACCACGTAGTCAAGCGTTGCCGGATCTTTACCCTGATCGCGATATTCCTGCTCAACCACTTCGCGGGATTTACCAAACGCCAGCGCTTCGGTCTGAGCGAAGAAGTTAGACAGCAGTTTCTGGTGATGATCAGAAAGCGGGTTATGGGTGATAGCCGGAGCGATGAAATCGCACGGCACCATTTTGGTTCCCTGGTGGATCAGCTGGTAGAACGCGTGCTGACCGTTAGTACCTGGTTCCCCCCAGATAATTGGGCCAGTCTGGTAATCCACCACGTTACCGTTACGGTCAACATACTTACCGTTGGACTCCATATTGCCCTGCTGGAAGTACGCCGCGAAACGGTGCATATACTGGTCATATGGCAGAATCGCTTCAGTTTCCGCGCCAAAGAAATTGTTGTACCAGATGCCGATCAGCGCCAGCAGTACAGGCAGGTTTTTCTCGGCAGGCGTAGTGGAGAAATGCTTGTCCATCGCGTGTGCGCCAGAAAGCAGTTCAACGAAATTATCAAAGCCGATAGAGAGAACAATCGACAGGCCAATCGCTGACCACAAAGAGTAACGGCCGCCAACCCAGTCCCAGAACTCGAACATATTGGCGGTATCAATACCAAACTCGCCAACGGCTTTGGCATTGGTGGAGAGCGCCGCAAAGTGTTTCGCAACGTGTTTTTCATCACCAGCCGCTTTCAGGAACCAGTCACGCGCGCTATGGGCGTTGGTCATGGTTTCCTGAGTGGTGAAGGTTTTAGATGCTACCAGGAACAGCGTGGTTTCCGGGTTTACTTTTTTCAGCACTTCCGCGATGTGAGTCCCATCAACGTTAGAAACAAAGTGCATGTTCAGGTGGTTTTTGTAAGGGCGCAGCGCTTCAGTCACCATGTACGGACCAAGGTCAGAACCGCCGATCCCAATGTTCACCACGTCGGTGATGGCTTTGCCGGTATAGCCTTTCCACTCACCAGAAATAATCGCTTCCGAGAAGGTTTTCATCTTCTCCAGCACCGCGTTGACTTCCGGCATAACATCTTTGCCATCAACCAGAATCGGCGTATTGCTACGGTTACGCAGCGCTACGTGCAGCACGGCGCGATTTTCGGTGCGGTTGATCTTCTCGCCAGAGAACATCGACTTAATCGCGCCCGCCAGATCGCACTCTTTCGCCAGATCCTGTAATTTCGCCAGCGTTTCTTCGGTGATGCGGTTTTTGGAGTAATCCACCAGCATCTGATCGTCGAAGGTTGCGGAGAACTTAGAAAAACGATCGCCGTCTTTAGCAAAAAGATCGGCGATCGTAACGTCTTTCATTTCATCGAAGTGTTTCTGTAGTGCCTGCCAGGCCGCGGTCTGCGTTGGATTGATGTTTTTCATTAGCAATACTCTTCTGATATTGAGAATTGTGACTGTGGAAGATTGTAGCGCCAGTCACAGAAAAATGTGATGGTTTTAGTGCCGTTAGCTCAGCTAACCACTGAAGAGGATAAAAAGTATAGACGTTATAAGCACAATTTCTGACCACGCCCGCTGCATGAATAATCCGCATAATCCCGGCGTTGACACACTCCCCTACACCTTTTATTTATAAATACGGTCTGCGCCTGCACCGGTTTCTGTTTTGCCTTTGTGCCAAGGTCGCTTCTTTCATTCCCTGACACGAGGTTGTTATGCCCGATATTGTTGTCTCCAAATTTGGTGGTACTAGCGTGGCTGATTTCGACGCCATGAACCGCAGCGCCGACATTGTGCTTTCTGATGTGAATGTGCGTTTAGTCGTGCTTTCTGCTTCTGCGGGCATTACCAATCTGTTGGTTGCACTGGCTGAAGGTCTGGAACCGGTTGAGCGTTTCGAAAAACTCGATGCCATTCGCAATATTCAGTTCGCCATTCTGGAGCGCCTACGTTACCCGAACGTCATCCGTGAAGAGATTGAACGTTTGCTGGAGAACATTACCGTTCTGGCCGAAGCTGCTGCACTGGCAACCTCTCCAGCGCTAACTGATGAACTGGTCAGCCACGGCGAACTGATGTCTACCCTACTGTTTGTGGAGATTCTGCGTGAGCGCAATGTTCAGGCCCAGTGGTTTGATGTGCGTAAAGTGATGCGCACAAACGATCGCTTTGGCCGCGCGGAGCCAGATATTGCTGCGCTGGCGGAACTGTCTGCGCTGCAACTAACCCCACGTCTCAGCGAAGGTTTAGTCATCACCCAGGGCTTTATTGGCAGTGAAAGTAAAGGGCGAACCACAACGCTTGGTCGCGGCGGTAGTGACTACACGGCGGCACTATTGGCAGAAGCGTTAAACGCTGCTCGCGTCGATATCTGGACAGATGTGCCGGGGATTTATACTACCGACCCGCGCGTCGTGCCTGATGCCAAACGAATTGATGAAATCGCCTTTGAAGAAGCAGCTGAAATGGCAACCTTTGGTGCCAAAGTACTTCATCCGGCAACCTTACTGCCTGCAGTGCGCAGCGATATCCCGGTGTTTGTCGGTTCAAGCAAAGATCCGCGTGCTGGCGGTACTTTGGTGTGTAATAAAACCGAAAATCCGCCGTTGTTTCGTGCGCTGGCTCTGCGTCGCAAACAAACGCTATTAACCCTGCATAGCCTGAATATGCTGCATTCTCGCGGCTTCCTCGCGGAGGTTTTCGGCATTCTCGCACGGCATAATATTTCAGTGGATTTAATTACTACGTCAGAAGTGAGCGTGGCGTTAACCCTCGACACTACCGGTTCAACGTCAACTGGCGATACGTTGCTGACACAATCGCTGCTGATGGAGCTTTCAGCCCTGTGCCGGGTAGAAGTGGAAGAAGGCCTGGCGCTGGTGGCTCTGATTGGTAACGACCTGTCAAAAGCCTGTGGTGTTGGCAAAGAGGTGTTTGGCGTACTTGAACCGTTCAACATTCGCATGATTTGCTACGGCGCTTCCAGTCATAACCTGTGCTTCCTGGTGCCTGGCGAAGATGCGGAACAGGTGGTGCAGAAACTGCATAGTAATTTGTTTGAGTAAAAACAGTGCGGCCCGGATGATACTTGCCGGGCCGAATTTATTCTCCCATCACTGTCGCCATCAACAACCTATCCAGCTCCCTGGTATCACCATCCCTACTATCCGGTAACACAGGCGGAATTTCCCCACGCGCCAGTTCCGCATGGATAAACGCATGTAGCAATGGACGGCGTGGGCCATATTCCGCTTCACCCGCACGCTGTTTACGTTCCAGTAATTCATCTATTTCTGCGCGTAAGGCCGCATCCAACTCACTTCCCGCCAGCAATTCGGAAAAACGCATTGGCGGTACGCCTTTTCCCGCTTCAACCCAACGCACGGCCAGCAGCGGACGCAGCACATAAAAGTATTTTTTCAGCCGCACTTCGTCGCCTTGTAAATAACCGCGAAAATTTTTCCGCGCCATCGAATAATAATGCCAACGTGCACGCAACGGAGAAAACCACGTTGGGACCATTGCCTTAAGCGCCGTTATCGTCTCTTCATCTTGCTGATAGACCACCGGTGAATCCAGCCATTCAATTAGCGTCGGGTTCGCACCTTTCAGCAATCCCAGCGCTTTGCGCCATTCCCAACCGGAAACATCAAGTTCGTCGTCGATGGGCAGTTCGATAACATCGCGCGGTGACTCTACCCGCAGATACCATTCCAGCGGATGGACATACAAAAACCGCACATCGTAATCGCTGTCGGGCGAAGCAAATCCCCAGCCGCGACTCCCCGATTCGCAGGCGTACAACACTTTCACGCCATAGCGACGTTCAATTTCCTTTAACTGCTGCGATACCCGTTCGCGCATCGCAGCACTGACTCCATTTAATGGCATTTGACTCATCCTTTGATATTAACTACCCCGAACAAGACCACTGAAAACAGAGATGTTATCAATGAGATAGCGTTATTGCGAGAAACAGGCCAGAAGTAAAATCACAACTTTAACGCATTGAATAACAAAGAATTAATTAAATTTTATAAGTTAGCGGTCATTTATTTTCGTTAATTTTTTATCTGTATTTATCGCCAATTATCTAAGCAGATAAAAATAAAGAGAAGGCAAAGGAATCTTATCAGTTCTGCTTGCAAATAAATTCCCGTACACTGAACTATCCGATTAACAGAGGGCACCATCATGGCACTCCCCCGTATTACTCAAAAAGAGATGACTGAGCGTGAACAGCGCGAACTGAAGACGCTGCTGGATCGCGCGCGTATTGCACATGGTCGCGTGCTGACCAATGCCGAAACCAACAGCATTAAGAAAGAGTACATCGATAAATTAATGGTTGAGCGTGAGGCTGAAGCGAAAAAAGCCCGCCAGTTGAAGAAAAAGCAGGCTTATAAACCGGATCCTGAAGCGTCATTCAGTTGGTCGGCAAATACGTCGACGCGCGGCAAACGCTGATTAACGACCTTTTTTCTTCCGCCCCGGCGAGGCGAAACGCTTGCCGTTTGATGCCGGGCGGCCACCTTTCTCCGCCGTTTTTTCTACCTTCACCACCGGGCGTTTGATGCCTGCCGTTTTCGGTTTGGCCTTCGCTTTGGGCTTCGCCTCGGAAGAGGAATTTTCAATGAGCTTAAAGAGATCGATAAGCTCGTCGTCGGTTAAATCGCGCCATTCTCCCAGCGGAATGCCGCTTAAGCTGACGTTCATAATGCGCGTACGTTCCAGCTTTTTCACTTCGTAGCCAAAGTGCTCGCACATGCGACGGATCTGACGGTTCAGCCCCTGCACTAACGTAATGCGAAAGACAAACGGCGCTTCTTTTTTAACTTTGCACTTTTTGGTCACTGTCCCGAGGATTGGCACCCCCGCACTCATGCCGCGAATAAACTCCTCGGTAATCGGTTTATCGACCGTTACCAAATACTCTTTTTCATGATCATTGCCAGCACGCAGGATCTTATTCACCAGATCGCCGTGGTTGGTGAGGAAAATCAGCCCCTGAGAATCTTTATCCAGGCGACCAATCGGGAACACGCGTTTGCTGTGGTTAACGAAATCGACAATGTTATCGCGCTCGCCATCTTCGGTGGTGCTGACAATGCCTACGGGCTTGTTCAGGGCGATAAGTACCAAATCTTCGGCTTCCCGAGGCTCAATCAACTGACCGTTTACTTTCACAACGTCGCCGGGTTTCACCTGATCGCCAATGGTGGCACGCTTGCCATTAAGGAACACATTGCCTTGCTCGATATAGCGATCCGCTTCGCGGCGTGAGCAAATTCCGCTTTCGCTGATGTATTTATTTAAACGGACTGATGAGTCGGGCAGCATAAATTCTCCTGTAAAACGCGGAATATACCGTACCTCTTAGCGGGGAAAAACAGGGTTATGCGGCAACGTCGAAATTAAATGTGATCTGCCGCGCCTTTTATCACAAAAGTGTCACCAGAAGCCTGATGCAAATTTGCCTGGCGAAAACCAGGATAATCAACCTATTACGAATCTCTGCACACCTGTGCTGATGACTGCTACGCAGAGAAACAAATGTGCAAGATAAAGCGCCATTTCAGCCCAAACAAAGAGTGAAAAATCGCTTTTAAAGGTCACCATGATGGAGTTATATCAGATCACGCGGTTAAAAAGCATATTTGCACAAATGTGCAAAATCAGGAGGCGGCGATGGAAAACAGTGACGATATCCGTTTGATTGTGAAGATTGCCCAACTCTATTACGAACAGGACATGACGCAGGCGCAAATCGCCCGCGAACTGGGTATTTATCGGACCACCATCAGCCGCTTACTTAAACGGGGCCGCGAACAGGGAATTGTCACCATCGCCATCAACTATGACTACAACGAAAACCTCTGGCTGGAGCAGCAACTGAAGCAAAAGTTTGGTCTGAAAGAAGCTGTGGTGGTATCAGGGCGCGATGAAGAGGAAGACGCTCAGTTGGCGGTAATGGGGTTACACGGCGCGCAATTGTTAGATCGTTTGCTGGAACCTGGTGATATTGTTGGTTTTTCCTGGGGCCGCGCAGTGAGCGCACTGGTTGAAAACTTGCCGCAGGCGGGGCAATCGCGGCAGTTAATTTGCGTACCGATTATTGGCGGCCCGTCCGGTAAACTCGAAAGCCGCTATCACGTAAACACATTAACCTACAGCGCGGCGGCAAAGCTGAAAGGGGAATCGCAGCTCGCGGATTTTCCAGCTCTGCTAGATAACCCCTTAATTCGTAATGGGATCATGCAGTCTCAGCACTTTAAAACCATCTCAGCCTACTGGGATAATCTGGATGTCGCCCTCGTGGGGATTGGCTCACCGGCTATTCGCGATGGCGCCAACTGGCATGCATTTTATGGCGGCGAAGAGAGTGACGACCTGAATGCCCGTCAGGTTGCCGGTGATATTTGCTCACGCTTTTTTGATATTCACGGCGCAATGGTCGAAACGAATATGAGCGAGAAAACACTCTCTATCGAAATGAATAAACTAAAGCAGGCACGTTATTCCATTGGCATTGCCATGAGTGAAGAAAAATACAGCGGAATTATTGGTGCACTGCGTGGAAAATATATTAATTGTCTGGTAACGAATAGCAGCACAGCTGAACTATTACTGAAATAAAAATCTTCCCGATGTTTACCGTAATAAAAAATTACGGCGGGCCTCTATTACCTAAAATCAGGAGTCTGTTATGCAAACGTGGTTAAATTTGCAGGATAAAATCATTATTGTCACCGGTGGCGCATCCGGTATTGGTCTGGCGATTGTGGATGAATTATTAGCACAAGGCGCGAATGTTCAGATGGTCGATATTCACGGTGGCGATGGTCAATATGAAAGTCATAAAGGTTATCAGTTCTGGCCGACCGATATTTCCAGCGCCAAAGAGGTAAATCATACGGTAGCGGAAATTATCCAGCGTTTTGGTCGCATCGACGGTCTGGTCAATAACGCCGGGGTCAATTTCCCGCGTCTGCTGGTCGATGAGAAAGCGCCTGCCGGGCAGTATGAACTCAACGAAGCTGCATTCGAAAAAATGGTCAATATCAACCAGAAAGGCGTTTTTCTGATGTCGCAGGCGGTGGCGCGGCAGATGGTAAAACAACACGATGGCGTGATTGTGAATGTTTCCTCGGAAAGCGGTCTGGAAGGCTCAGAAGGCCAAAGCTGTTACGCCGCCACCAAAGCCGCACTCAATAGCTTCACGCGCTCCTGGTCGAAAGAATTGGGTAAACACGGTATCCGTGTGGTCGGTATCGCGCCGGGGATTCTGGAAAAAACCGGGCTGCGCACGCCGGAATATGAAGAGGCGCTGGCGTGGACGCGCAATATCACCGTCGAACAGCTGCGTGAAGGCTATACCAAAAACGCCATTCCTATTGGGCGCGCCGGAAAATTAGCAGAAGTCGCTGATTTTGTTAGTTATCTTCTGTCTGAACGCGCCAGCTATATCACCGGAGTAACCACTAACATTGCGGGCGGAAAAACGCGCGGCTAAGGAGGCTTTATGGTCAATGCCATTTTTTGCGCCCACGGCAAATTAGCCTGCGCCATGCTGGAATCGGTTCAGATGGTGTACGGCGACGCCAGGGTCGAGGCAGTTGAATTTGTGCCCGGCGAGAACGCCGGAGACATTGTGGCAAAGCTGGAAAAGTTAGTGAGCATTCACAATCATGACGAGTGGCTAATCGCCGTGGATTTACAGTGCGGTAGCCCGTGGAATGCAGCAGCGACGCTTGCGATGCGCAATCCGCACCTGCGGGTGATAAGCGGCCTTTCCCTGCCACTGGCGCTCGAACTGGTCGATAACCAGGACAGCATGAACGTTGATGAACTGTGTGAACACCTGACGCAAATCGCAAAGCAAACCTGCGTTGTCTGGAAACAACTGGCAACGGCAGAGGAGGATTTCTGATGAACATTACGCTCGCCCGCATTGATGACCGCCTAATCCACGGCCAGGTCACTACCGTCTGGTCGAAAGTGGCTAACGCCCAGCGCATTATTATCTGCAATGACGAGGTGTATAACGATGAAGTTCGCCGGACATTATTGCGTCAGGCCGCCCCGCCGGGAATGAAAGTTAACGTGGTCAATATTGAAAAAGCTGTCGCGGTGTATCACAACCCACAATATCAGGACGAAACCGTATTTTATCTTTTTACCCGACCTCAGGATGCCTTAGCGATGGTTCGCCAGGGAGTAAAAATCGGCACCCTGAATATTGGCGGCATGGCCTGGCGACCCGGTAAAAAACAGTTAACCAAAGCAGTTTCATTAGATGACGATGATATTAACGCATTTCATGAGTTAAATAATCTTGGCGTCACGCTGGATTTACGCGTTGTAGCGTCAGATCCTTCAATCAATATTATCGACAAAATAAAAGAACAGTTAGTCGCAAATTAAATAATAGCGCCTGTGTACATATGCTTTAACAGGCAGGGATGACGACACTTAAAAGGTGACAAATCATGGAAATAAGTACCCTACAAATCATTGCCATATTTCTTTTTTCCTGTATTGCCGGAATGGGCAGCGTGCTGGATGAATTTCAGACTCATCGCCCGTTAATTGCCTGTACGGTGATTGGTTTAATTCTCGGTGATTTAAAAACCGGAATTATGCTCGGTGGTACGCTGGAATTGATAGCTCTCGGCTGGATGAACGTCGGCGCGGCGCAATCTCCGGATTCTGCACTCGCCAGCATAATCTCCGCCATTCTGGTTATCGTTGGTCAGCAAAGCATCGCCACCGGTATCGCCATCGCGTTGCCTGTGGCTGCGGCAGGCCAGGTGCTGACGGTGTTTGCCCGCACCATCACCGTTGTGTTCCAGCACGCGGCGGATAAAGCAGCGGAAGAAGCGCGGTTTCGTACTCTCGATATTCTGCATGTCTCCGCGCTTGGCGTGCAGGCACTGCGCGTTGCGATTCCGGCACTGATTGTCTCGCTGTTCGTCAGCGCCGATATGGTGAGCAATATGCTGAGCGCCATTCCCGAATTTGTGACCCGTGGACTGCAGATTGCTGGCGGTTTTATCGTGGTGGTCGGTTACGCCATGGTGCTTCGCATGATGGGCGTGAAATATTTGATGCCTTTCTTTTTCCTCGGTTTCCTCGCAGGTGGCTACCTCGATCTCAGTCTGCTGGCGTTCGGTGGCGTCGGCGTAATCATGGCCCTGCTCTACATCCAGTTAAATCCACAGTGGCGTAAAGCTGAACCACATCCCCAGACCACCACTATCACCGCCCTTGACCAACTTGATGATTAACGGAGCCATCATGGAACAGAGAAAAATTACACGCAGCGATCTGGTGAGCATGTTTCTGCGCTCCAACCTGCAACAGGCGTCCTTCAACTTTGAACGCATTCATGGGCTGGGCTTTTGTTACGACATGATCCCCGCCATCAAGCGACTCTACCCATTAAAAGAGGATCAGGTTGCGGCGCTCAGGCGACACCTGGTGTTCTTCAATACCACGCCAGCCGTATGTGGTCCGGTCATCGGCGTGACCGCCGCCATGGAAGAAGCGCGGGCCAACGGTGCAGAAATTGATGACGGCACCATTAACGGCATCAAAGTTGGCCTGATGGGACCATTGGCAGGGGTTGGCGATCCACTGGTCTGGGGAACGCTGCGCCCGATTACCGCCGCGCTCGGCGCATCTCTGGCACTTTCGGGCAACATTCTCGGCCCGCTGTTGTTTTTCTTTATTTTCAACGCGGTGCGTCTGGCGATGAAGTGGTATGGCCTACAGCTCGGCTTTCGCAAAGGGGTGAATATCGTCAGCGATATGGGCGGGAATGTGCTGCAAAAACTCACCGAAGGCGCATCGATTCTCGGACTGTTTGTGATGGGCGTGCTGGTCACCAAATGGACGTCGATCAACGTGCCGTTGGTGGTTTCACAAACGCCTGCCGCCGATGGCTCCACCGTCACCATGACCGTGCAGAACATTCTCGACCAACTTTGTCCTGGTTTGCTGGCGCTCGGTCTGACGCTGCTGATGGTGCGCCTGCTCAACAAAAAAATTAACCCGGTATGGCTGATCTTCGCCCTGTTTGGCTTAGGGATTATCGGCAATGCACTGGGCTTCCTGTCCTGATTCTTCGCCCCGGCGCAACCGTCGGGGCCATCGTTCAACACGAGGTGGTTTATGAAAACAACAGCTCTGCGTCTTTATGGTAAACGTGATTTACGCCTGGAAACCTTTGATCTTCCTGAAATGCAGGAGGATGAAATCCTCGCGACGGTGGTCACCGACAGCCTGTGCCTCTCTTCCTGGAAAGAGGCCAATCTGGGTGAAAACCATAAAAAAGTACCCGACGATGTGGCGACCAATCCCATCATCATCGGCCATGAATTTTGCGGCGATATTCTGGCCGTGGGTAAAAAGTGGCAGCACAAATTTCAGCCGGGCCAGCGCTATGTGATTCAGGCCAACCTGCAATTGCCGGATCGCCCGGACTGCCCCGGTTACTCTTTCCCGTGGGTGGGCGGTGAAGCCACACATGTGGTTATCCCAAATGAGGTTATGGAACAGGATTGCCTGCTGGCATACGACGGCGAAACCTACTTTGAAGGTTCGCTGGTTGAACCGCTTTCCTGCGTGATTGGCGCGTTCAACGCCAACTATCATCTTCAGGAAGGTAGTTATAACCACACGATGGGGATTCGCCCGCAAGGGCGCACACTGATCCTCGGCGGCACCGGACCAATGGGACTGTTAGCGATTGATTATGCGCTGCATGGGCCAGTTAACCCGTCGCTGCTCGTCATTACCGATACCGACAACGACAAATTGAGTTATGCGCGCAAGCACTATCCATCAGAACCGCAAACACTGATTCATTATCTCAATGCCGCCGATGCAGCATTTGATACGTTAATGGCACTGAGTGGCGGTCACGGCTTCGATGATATTTTCGTCTTTGTGCCTAATGAAGGACTGGTGACTCTCGCCTCTTCCTTGCTGGCGACAGATGGTTGTCTGAATTTCTTCGCCGGACCGCAGGATAAGCACTTCAGCGCGCCAATTAATTTCTACGATGTGCATTATGCCTTTACTCATTACGTTGGCACGTCGGGCGGCAATACCGATGACATGCGCGCGGCGGTCAAACTGATCGAAGAGAAAAAAGTGCAGGCCGCAAAAGTGGTAACACATATTCTTGGGCTGAATGCTGCGGGCGAAACCACGCTTGAATTACCTGCCGTCGGCGGCGGCAAAAAACTGGTGTATACCGGGAAAGACCTGCCGTTGACGTCACTCACGCAGATTCAGGATCAAGCACTGGCGGCGATTCTGGCGCGTCATCAGGGGATCTGGTCCGGTGAGGCGGAGCAATATCTGCTCACTCATGCAGAGGCAATTAGCCATGATTAATCGCGATACTCAACTGTGCATGTCGCTGGCCGGTCGCCCCGGCAACTTCGGCACGCGTTTTCACAATTATCTGTATGAAAAGCTGGGGCTGAATTTCATCTACAAAGCGTTCACCACCCAGGATATTGAGGCGGCGGTGAAAGGCGTTCGCGCATTAGGTATTCGCGGCTGTGCCGTGTCGATGCCGTTTAAAGAAAGCTGTATGCCCTTTCTCGATGCGATCGATCCGTCAGCGAAAGTCATTGATTCAGTGAATACCATCGTGAATGACGACGGCAGGCTGACCGGGTTTAACACCGACTACATCGCGGTGAAAAACCTGATTATTCACCACCAGCTCAATAGCGCCGCACGCGTGATGATTCGCGGCAGTGGCGGCATGGGTAAAGCGGTCATTGCCGCCTTTCGCGACGCGGGGTTTACCGATGTCATCATCGCCGCCCGCAACCACGAGAGCGGCCCGGCGCTGGCGAAGCAGTATGGCTTCCAGTGGCAACCGCAGCCAGAAGGAATCGACTGCGACATTCTGGTTAACGTTACCCCTGTCGGCATGAGCGGTGGTAAAGAGAGCCATGAGCTGGCCTTCAGCGAAGCGATGATCTCTACGGCAAGCGTCGTTTTTGACGTCGTGGCATTACCGCCGGAAACGCCGCTCATTTGCCTGGCGCAACGGCTTGATAAGCAGACGATCAGCGGCGCAAAGGTGATTGCTTTACAGGCCGTCGAGCAGTTCGCGATGTATACCGGTGTGCGACCTGATGCGCGGCTGATTACTGAAGCGGCACAATTTGCACGAGAAGGATAAGAAACATCAGCGCATTAAGGGGCGCTCTGATTGGTGGCAAAGTGCACGTTGTTCATGCCGGATGCGGCGCGAACGCCTTATTCGGCCTACAAAATCGCGAAAATTCAAGACATTGCAATTAGCTTGTAGGCCTGATAAGCGTAGCGCATCAGGCAATGCTGTGTTTGTCATCAGGCTCAGCGCCTTGTTTGCTAACTATCCTCAGAACGCCAGGTTCAATGCGCGACATCGTGAGCCATGTCAGTAAGCGGTTAAAATCACAGTGGTAGCATGCCTCCCGTGATTTCTTACTAACCGGAGAAGTAATGGAACTGCTTTTATTGAGTAACTCGACGCTGCCGGGTAAAGCCTGGCTGGAACATGCACTTCCGTTGATTGCTGAACAGTTGCAAGGTCGCCGTTCAGCGGTGTTTATTCCTTTCGCTGGCGTAACGCAAACCTGGGATGATTATACGGCCAAAACGGCTGCGGTCCTTGCCCCACTTGGCGTTTCTGTCACCGGTATTCATAGCGTGGCCGATCCTGTTGCCGCGATTGAAAATGCTGAGATCGTGATAGTCGGCGGCGGCAACACTTTCCAGTTGCTGAAAGAATGCCGCGTACGCGGGCTTTTGGCACCCATTGCCGACGTAGTAAAACGTGGCGCGCTGTATATCGGCTGGAGTGCAGGCGCTAACCTTGCTTGCCCAACTATCCGCACCACCAACGATATGCCGATTGTCGATCCGCAAGGTTTCGATGCGCTGAATCTGTTCCCGCTGCAAATCAACCCGCACTTCACCAACGCGCTGCCGGAAGGCCATAAAGGGGAAACGCGCGAGCAGCGTATTCGCGAACTGCTGGTCGTCGCGCCAGAACTGACCATTATTGGCCTGCCGGAAGGTAACTGGATCAGAGTAAGTAAAGATCACGCTACGCTGGGCGGCCCGAACACCACTTATGTGTTTAAGGCTGGTGAAGAAGCGGTTCCGCTGGAAGCGGGTCACCGTTTTTAAGTGAATTGCCGGATGCATGATCCGGCATTTTGTACATAGTGCCTGATGCGACGCTTTACGCGTCTTATCAGGCCTACAGGGTCACGGTATTAATACTCGTCCCGTCCCTCATCTTCATCAGGCTGTTCCAGCACACTGTAAGCCACCGAACAAAACAGCGAGTTCAGACGCTGCATATCGCCCAGTAAGCCTAAATGCAGCGAACTGGTTTCAATGCTTTGCACGTTTTGCTGATGCAGGCGATCGACGTGAGCATGGGAATAACGGCGATTAAGAATGCGAAAGCGATGCTTACTACGGCGCAAACGACGAGCGCTGGTGACATCGCCAGAGAAGAACACCGACATTGCCAGCTTTAAATTACTGAGCAATTGCTCATAGAGCGCATCCAGTTCCTTCAACCCATCAAGCGAAAATGCCCGCCGTGCTGCCAGTGATTTGTCAGCAATTTCGCTGCCCATGCGCTCGACGATATCGGAAGCCTGCTCCAGGTTGAGAGCCATTTCGATAATCTCCGCCCAGCGGCGCGACTCTTCTTCTGCCAGCTCTTCTTTTGGCATCCGCGCCAAATAAAGTTTAATCGCGGTGTAGAGGACGTTGATATCATCCGCCAGCTTGCGCAACTCCTTCTCTTCACGCGGTTCACCGTGCATCACTTTATTCAGCCCTTCCATCATCTGTTCCATCGCGTCACCGATGCGCAGTGTTTCACGGGCGGCATTCGCCAGAGCAAGAGTCGGAGTATCCAGCGCACTAACATCCAGATGTTTTGGTTTCAGATGGGCATCCAACTCAGGTTCATCGCGAATAATCGTTTTGCAAAATCGCGCCATTGGATCGACAAACGGCAGCATGACCAGGCAACGAACGAGGTTGTAGAAGACGTGGAAATAGATAACCAGTTCCGCTTTTGGCAAAGGCAGTTTATCCATTGATTCAGCCAGAACATGGACAAATGGCAGGATAATCAAGCTCCCCACCAGCTTAAACAACAAACTACCCATCGCAACACGGCGAGCGGCGGCATTGGCGGCACTGTTGTTGAGCATCGCCAGCAGGCCGGAACCGAGGTTGGCTCCGATTACCAGACAGAGCGCCACCGGGAAGGAGATAATGCCTGCGGCGGTCAAAGTCGCGGTCAGCAATACAGCAGCAAGGCTGGAGTAACTGATAATGGCGAACATCGCACCAATCAGCGCATCCAGCAGAATATCGCCAGTCAACGAAGCAAAGATCACCTGAACGCCGTTTGCCTGGGTGATCGGCGTTACGGCCTGCACAATCAACTCCAGCGCCAGCAAAATCAGCCCAAGACCAATACCGACGCGGCCCAGTTGCCCGGCGCGTGACTGTTTGCGTCCGAGGAAAAAAATCACGCCGATAAAAATGAGCAGCGGTGACAACCAGGATAAATCGAAGGTGAGGACCCGCGCCATTAGCGCCGTCCCGACATCAGCCCCCAGCACAATCACCAGCGCGGGCGCGAGAGCAACCAGATCCTGGGCGACAAACGAGGTCACCAGCATGGTGGTGGCATTACTGCTCTGCACCAGTGCGGTAACGCCGATCCCCGCGCAAAAGGCGAGCGGCTTCTTTTCGACGCTACGGCTAAGGACTGTACGCAATCGTGCACCGAAGACGCGCATTACGCCCGTTCGGACAATATGCGTCCCCCAGACCAACAGGGCGACGGCAGAAAGCAGGTGAAGCAAAGTTAGCACGGAATCAGGTTCTCCTTTTTGTTATGCATTTTCCTGTTAAGATTTTTCTAATCACGTTGTTTTTATCCAGGCATTTCTCTTGTATGTACTTTCAGTATAAGAGATTTATACAAGAAAGCATTTAAAAAGGCATTTATATAAAAATCCACCTGTATCTGTTGCTATTTCTGTCACACTTTCCCCTGTCGTTTACACCAGATAATCGTTGTCACTTTTGTGACCTCTGAGAAGATAAACAACGAAATATTTAAGACCAGATCCTGTGAATGAAAATAATTAAGTAACAACGGTATTACGGAGATTGAACAGCTTACGGTAGCAAAACGCATAAATTCCTGAATTGCCAAAAAAGAGAAACTAAACAATTTTTGTTTTAAAAAAGATTGCGCAGAAAAGAATAAAGAGAACAATAATACTATTTGTAGCGTAACAGTGGCGACTGCATAAGCGTAAAAACCGCCTTCAACACCGATAGCTTTAAGTAAGGAAATTGAATGAACGATATCGGAATAAAAAGGGATACGACCATTACCAACCGAGTAGAACAGATAGGTGGCTATCGCGATAACATCCATGACACCCCAAAAGAGAAGAATGTATTTTTTATATTGACGTTGCATAAAGTAAATCCTTTTCACGAAAACAAATATTACCAGGAATTATTATAATTGCGGGCGTTTTTGGATTAACACTCCACCCGTATTTTTAAAAATCCTGTCAGCCATACCTTCACTAAACAAGACATCGATACGCCCTTTACTTTTATCGTGATACAGAATACTGCATGAGATACACCTTATACCCTCTTTGGATTTACGAAAATCTAACCAATAACGACCATCATAAAATACCCACTCCACACCTGTTTTTATATTAATTATCCAATCATTATAACCTGTTGGTTTTTTTCCTAATAGTTCAGTAACTTCGGACTCTGAACATCCTTCGAAAGCAAAAAAATCTATTTCATCAATTTTTATCATGTTCAATAATCCATTATTTATGACATTAAAAACCGGGGCAAATACCCCGGTGTTATCACTTACTCGGCATCATACCCCAGATTCGGTGCCAGCCAGCGTTCAACTTCGGTAACGCTCATACCTTTACGACGGGCATAGTCTTCGACCTGATCGCGTTGAATCTGCGCCACGGCATAGTACTTGCTGTCCGGATGGCTGAAGTACCAACCCGAAACCGATGCACCGGGCCACATGGCGAAAGATTCTGTGAGTTTCATGCCGGTATGTTTTTCCACTTCCAGCAGCTCCCAGATGGTGGCTTTTTCCGTATGTTCCGGGCAGGCCGGATAGCCCGGTGCCGGACGGATGCCCTGGTAGTTTTCGCGGATCAGTTCTTCGTTGCTGAGGTTCTCGTTCGGCGCATAGCCCCAGTAAACTTTACGCACGCGCTCATGGAGATATTCCGCAAAGGCTTCCGCCAGACGGTCTGCAAGGGCTTTCACCATGATTTTGTTGTAATCATCGTGCTGCGCTTCGAAAGCATCAGCCAGTGCGTCTTCTTCCAACCCACCAGTCACGGCAAATGCGCCGATGTAATCTGCTTTACCAGAAAGCTTCGGCGCAACAAAGTCAGCAAGACAGTAGTTAGCGAAGCCCGTTTTTTCGGTCTGTTGACGCAGATGGTGGCTGACGTTGATCACATGTGTACGCGTTTCGTCTCGGTAGATTTCAATGTCATCGCCCACACGGTTTGCCGGGAACAGGCCCACCACGCCACGCGGATTCAGCGTTTTCTCGGCACTTAATTTATCCAGCATGTCGTTGGCGTCTTTAAACAGCCGCTGCGCCTCTTCGCCTACCACTTCATCTTCCAGAATGCGCGGATACTTCCCGGCCAGCGACCAGGTCATAAAGAACGGCGTCCAGTCGATGTAATTACGCAGCGTTTCGATGCTGGCTTCAACTTCCTGCACACCGAGACGGTGCGCCACCGGCGGCGTGTAAGCCTGCCAGTCAAAAGCGAAATCGTTATCGCGCGCCGCTTCCAGCGTGACCGGTGGTGTGCGCGGTTTCTTGCGCCCGTGTTGAATACGCACGGTTTCGTACTCCTTGCGGGTACGAGCAACGAAATCATCACGCTGAGTGTCAGAAAGCAGCGCCGCCACCACACCAACGGTGCGCGAGGCGTTCTGAACATACACCGTCGGGCCGCTGTAGTTTTGCTCGATTTTCACCGCCGTGTGCGCTTTTGAGGTGGTCGCACCACCAATCAATAGCGGAATGGTGAAGCCCTGACGCTCCATCTCTTTCGCCACGTTGACCATTTCGTCAAGCGACGGCGTGATCAATCCTGAAAGGCCAATCAGATCGGCATTCACTTCTTTGGCGGTGCGGAGGATTTTTTCCGCAGGCACCATCACGCCGAGATCGACGATTTCGTAGTTGTTACATTGCAGCACCACGCCAACGATATTTTTACCGATATCGTGGACGTCGCCCTTCACGGTGGCGATCACCATCTTGCCGTTGGTTTTGCCCTGCTCTTTGCTGGCTTCGATAAACGGTTCGAGATACGCCACCGCCTGTTTCATGACGCGCGCCGATTTCACCACCTGCGGCAGGAACATTTTCCCTTCGCCGAACAGATCGCCGACCACGTTCATGCCGTCCATCAGCGGGCCTTCAATCACCTGAATAGGGCGCTCCGCCTGCTGGCGCGCTTCTTCGGTGTCCTGTTCAATAAATTCGGTAATACCTTTGACCAGCGAGTATTCCAGACGTTTATTCACTTCCCACGAGCGCCACTCTGCCTGCTGGGCATTAGCGGTATCGTCGGTTTTGCTGCCGCGATATTTCTCGGCAAGTTCCAGTAAACGCTCGGTGCCATCGTCGCGACGATTGAGGATCACATCTTCCACCGCGTCGCGCAGTTCGGCGGGCAGGTCGTCGTAAATCGCCAGTTGCCCGGCGTTGACGATCCCCATATCCATACCGTTGCGGATAGCGTAGTAGAGGAACACAGCGTGAATGGCTTCGCGCACCGGATCGTTACCACGGAACGAGAACGACACGTTAGATACGCCGCCGGAAATCAGCGCGTGCGGTAGTTCGCGTTTGATGTCTTCACACGCGCCGATAAAGTCCTGCGCGTAGTTGTTGTGCTCTTCAATGCCAGTTGCGATCGCGAAAATGTTCGGGTCAAAGATGATATCTTCCGGCGGGAAGCCGACTTCCTCGGTGAGGATTTTGTACGCCCGACGGCAAATCTCGATTTTCCGTGCGCGGGTATCGGCCTGACCCTGTTCGTCAAAGGCCATTACCACCACCGCTGCACCGTAACGACGCAACAGTTTCGCATGATGGATAAAGGCGTCGACGCCCTCTTTCATTGAGATAGAGTTAACAATGCCTTTGCCCTGAATACACTTCAGCCCCTTTTCGATGACCTCCCATTTTGAGGAGTCGATCATAATCGGCACGCGGGCGATATCCGGTTCACCGGCAATCAGGCTGAGGAAACGCACCATCGCTGCTTCGGCGTCGAGCATCCCTTCATCCATGTTGATATCGATAATCTGCGCGCCGTTTTCCACCTGCTGGCGCGCCACATCCAGCGCCTCGCTGTATTTATCTTCTTTAATCAGGCGTTTGAATTTGGCAGAACCGGTGACGTTAGTCCGCTCACCGACGTTAACAAACAGGCTGTCATCGCCAATGTTCAGCGGCTCCAGACCGGACAAACGGCAGGCTACGGGAATCTCCGGCAGTTTGCGCGGCGCTAATCCTTCTACTGCGCGACTCATCGCCGCAATATGCCGTGGCGTGGTACCGCAGCAACCGCCGACGATATTGAGGAATCCCGCTTCCGCCCATTCGCGGATGTGCTTCGCCATCGTGTCGGCGTCGAGATCGTATTCACCAAAGGCGTTAGGCAGCCCGGCGTTCGGGTGAGCGGTGACGTAGCATTCCGCAATCCGTGACAGCTCCTGCACGTACTGGCGCAGTTCATCTGGCCCCAGCGCACAGTTCAGGCCAAAAGTCAGCGCTTCGGCGTGGCGCAATGAGTTGTAAAATGCTTCGGTGGTCTGCCCGGAGAGTGTGCGCCCGGAGGCGTCGGTGATGGTGCCGGAGATCATAATCGGCAGTTCAACGCCCAGCGCTTCGAACTCCGTTTTCACCGCAAAAATCGCCGCTTTGGCGTTGAGGGTGTCGAAAACGGTTTCAATCAGGATCAGATCCGCGCCACCTTCCACCAGCGCTTTGGTGGATTCTCGATAAGCCGCCACCAGCCCGTCAAAAGTGATATTACGAAATGCCGGATCGTTTACGTCCGGAGATATAGACGCCGTGCGGTTGGTTGGGCCGAGAACACCAGCAACATAGCGCGGTTTCTCCGGCGTGCGCGCGGTCCACTCATCAGCACAGGCACGCGCCAGTTTCGCTGCCGCAAAGTTAATTTCTGCCGACAGGGATTCCATCTGGTAATCCGCCATCGCAATAGTCGTGGAGTTGAAGGTGTTGGTTTCGATGATATCTGCGCCCGCTTCAAAGTAAGCGTTGTGAATGGCGGAGATCACTTCCGGTTTGCTGAGAACCAGCAGGTCGTTGTTACCTTTAAGATCACACGGCCAGTCGGCAAAACGTTCACCGCGAAAATCTGCCTCGTTCAGTCGATAACTCTGGATCATGGTGCCCATACCGCCGTCCAGCACCAGAATACGTTCATTTAACTGCGCACGCAGTTGTTCAACTTTGCTGCTCACACTCGCTCCCGACACGCTCAACCCAGACTGTAAAAAAATTCAACAGACCATACTGGCATAAACGCATCAGTGGTAAAAGCGACCACCACGCAACATGAGATTTGTTCAACATTAACTCATCGGATCAGTGTGGCAACTATTGCATTACACCGTAATAAAAATGAAAATGATTTCCACGATACAGAAAAAGGAGACTGTCATGGTCGCACCCATTCCCGCAAAACGCGGCAGAAAACCCGCCGTTGCCACCGCACCCGCGACTGGACAGGTTCAGTCTTTAACGCGTGGGCTGAAATTACTGGAGTGGATTGCCGAATCCAATGGCAGTGTGGCGCTAACGGAACTGGCTCAGCAAGCCGGATTACCCAACTCCACTACTCACCGCCTGCTAACCACGATGCAACAGCAGGGTTTCGTACGTCAGGTCGGTGAACTGGGTCACTGGGCGATCGGCGCACATGCTTTTATGGTCGGCAGCAGCTTTCTCCAGAGCCGTAATTTGTTAGCCATTGTCCATCCTATTCTGCGCAATCTGATGGAAGAGTCTGGCGAAACAGTAAATATGGCGGTGCTGGATCATAGCGATCACGAAGCGATTATTATCGACCAGGTACAGTGTACGCATCTGATGCGTATGTCAGCCCCTATCGGCGGTAAGTTACCGATGCACGCTTCCGGTGCGGGTAAAGCCTTTCTAGCCCAACTGAGCGAAGAACAGGTGACGAAACTGCTGCATCGCAAAGGGTTACATGCCTATACCCACGCGACGCTGGTGTCTCCTGTGCATCTAAAAGAGGACCTCGCCCAAACGCGTAAACGTGGCTATTCATTTGACGATGAAGAACATGCGCTGGGGCTGCGTTGCCTGGCGGCATGTATTTTCGATGAACACCGCGAACCGTTTGCCGCGATTTCTATTTCCGGGCCGATCTCACGTATTACCGATGACCGCGTGACCGAGTTTGGCGCGATGGTGATTAAAGCGGCGAAGGAAGTCACGCTGGCGTACGGCGGAATGCGCTGACTTTTTCGCCTCTGATTTATGCAAACCGCACGCTAAACCGCTGCCTGCGCCGGTACGCATAAACATCTTCCACATGCCCTTCACGGATACGGTTTTGTAGCGCGCGCCAGTAGTCGGCGCGGAACAGGTCGGCGTGCATCTCTTCAAACAGTGGCCCAATGCGCTTGTCGGCACATAGCCAGTGGCGGAATTCTTCTGGAAAAACATCGCCCGGCGAAACGCTGTACCACGGCTCACTGGCAAGTTCGTCTTCCGGATAGCGCGGCGGTGGGATGTCGCGGAAATTCACTTCCGTCATGTAGCAAATTTCATCGTAATCATAAAACACCACGCGCCCGTGGCGGGTTACACCGAAGTTTTTAAACAGCATGTCGCCAGGGAAAATATTGGCGGCGGCAAGCTGGCGAATGGCATTACCGTACTCTTCAATGGCGTCGCGCAGCTGCTGACCTTCCACTTGTTCCAGCCAGATATTGAGCGGCACCATTCGCCGTTCGATGTAGAGATGGCGAATCACAATCTGTTCGCCGAGATCGGTGATTTTTTCCGGCGCCTCCTGGAGCAGTAATTCCATTAATGCCGGGGAAATATGCCGCTTCGCCAGCACAAAGTTTTCAAATTCCTGGGTGTCCGCCATTCGGCCTACACGATCGTGCTCTTTAACCAGTTGATAGCAGGCACGAACGTGAGCGGCAGACATCTCTTTCTGCGGCGCGAACTTGTCTTTGATGACTTTAAATACCCGGTCAAAACCCGGCAGCGTAAACACCAGCATCACCATTCCACGAATACCCGGCGCTTCAATAAATTGCTCATTACAGCCTTGTAGATAAACGAGATATTCGCGATAGCTTTCGGTTTTGGCGTGCTTTTGGCAGCCGATAGCCATATACAGTTCTGCGGTCGTTTTGCCCGGTAGAATTTCCCGTAGCCACTCGACCAGTGCGGCAGGTAGCGGCGCGTAAACCATAAAATAGGAACGCGCGAAGCCAAAGACGATGCTCGCTTCGGCGGTCGTCGTCAGGCAGGTATCAATAAATAACTCGCCATCGTCCGTCTGGTGGATCGGCAGCAAAAAGGGCAATGTGCCGGAAGGCGTTATTAGTTTGCCTACCAGCCAGGCGGCTTTATTGCGGTAAAACAGTTCGTTCGCCACCTGTAAATGGCTTTCGGCGAGGTTATCAGTCCCCACCGTTTCGGTCAGATGGCGAATGATGTAGTTGATATCACGGCTTTTATTCTGCCAGCGCAGGCGCAGCGGCAGATCGCTGATAACACGCATTAGTAGCGATTCCCAGCCGTGATCGGGATAAAAGTCTTTCGCCAGCGGGCGCGGAATGGTACGAAAGCGACGCTCTGGCTGGGAGCTAAAGATAAAAAGCCGCTCGGGAGTAAGCGAGCGGTGGTCAAATAACCGACAGTACACGGAGTTAAAAAAGCTCTCCGCAATCTCGAAGCGCGGATAATCCGGCAACAGCCGGGTGTAATGCTCTTTGACGCGCAGTAAAAATTCCGCGTCCGTGCTTTGGCCGTTAGTGATACAGCGCAGCTGTTCCACCACCAGACCCACGTGATGATCATAAAGATG
This sequence comes from Escherichia sp. E4702, assembly GCF_963883545.1. Taxonomy (NCBI): domain Bacteria; kingdom Pseudomonadati; phylum Pseudomonadota; class Gammaproteobacteria; order Enterobacterales; family Enterobacteriaceae; genus Escherichia; species Escherichia sp. E4702. The sequence goes on from NZ_CAWORF010000032.1 coordinate 30,530, forward strand.
GATACGGTTTTTCATCGCCTGCTGGACAGCATGCCAGTCGGCTTGCTCGAAACGCTGCTGCGCCCCGGAAGTCACTTCGAGGAATCGACCATACTGAGCGTCGAAACCTTGCAAAATGGTTTGTGCTATCAATAATTCCAGGCCACGCGGCATTTGTTGCCCTCGTCGGGAGCAGAGAATTGCCAGATAAGACGCGCAAGCGTCGCATCAGGCGCGCAAGCGCCGCATCAGGCGCTCATTGCCGGATGCGGCGTGAACGCCTTATCCAGCCTACGTTCGGCAACGACTGTAGGCCTGATAAGACGCGCAAGCGTCGCATCAGGCATCGTGCGCCGATTGCCGGATGCGGCGTGAACGCCTTATCCGACCTACAGTCAGCAACGGTTGTTGTTGCTTAGAACTGCGATTCTTCGGTGGAGCCGGTCAGCGCGGTAACTGACGACGTGCCGCCCTGAATAATGGTCGTCACTTTATCGAAATAACCTGTACCCACTTCCTGCTGGTGAGAAACGAAGGTGTAGCCATCTTTCGCGGCAGCGAATTCCGGCTGCTGCACTTTCTCAACGTAATGCTTCATGCCCTCGCCCTGCGCATAGGCGTTTGCCAGGTCGAACATGTTGAACCACATGCTGTGGATGCCTGCCAGGGTGATGAACTGGAACTTGTAACCCATATCCGACAGCTGCTGCTGGAAGCTGGCAATAGTTTTGTCGTCGAGGTTTTTCTGCCAGTTGAACGACGGCGAGCAGTTATAAGCCAGCAGTTTGCCCGGATATTTCGCGTGGATGGCTTGTGCAAAGCGACGCGCCAGTTCCAGGTCTGGCGTGGAGGTTTCACACCATACCAGGTCAGCATACGGCGCATACGCCAGGCCGCGGCTGATCGCTTGTTCAATACCTGCATGAGTACGGAAGAAACCTTCGTTGGTGCGCTCGCCGGTAATAAATTCGCTATCATACGGGTCGCAATCGGAGGTAATCAGATCCGCCGCATCGGCATCGGTACGAGCAACCAGCAGGGTTGGAACGCCCGTCACGTCAGCAGCCAGACGCGCAGCGACCAGTTTCTGGATCGCTTCCTGAGTTGGTACCAGCACTTTGCCGCCCATATGACCGCATTTTTTCACGGACGCCAGCTGATCTTCGAAGTGAACTGCCGCTGCACCGGCTTCAATCATCGCTTTCATCAGTTCAAAGGCATTCAGGACACCGCCAAAACCGGCTTCCGCATCAGCAACAATCGGCAGGAAGTAATCGACATAGCGCGGATCGCCCGGCTCAATGCCTGCAGACCACTGGATCTGATCGGCACGACGGAAGGTGTTGTTGATCCGCTCCACCACAGCTGGCACCGAGTTTGCCGGATAGAGCGACTGATCCGGATACATGCTGGCCGCCAGGTTAGCGTCCGCCGCTACCTGCCAGCCAGACAGGTAGACCGCTTCAATGCCCGCTTTCGCCTGTTGCAGCGCCTGACCGCCAGTCAGTGCACCGAGGCTGTTGATATAGCCTTTTTTCGACTCACCGTGCAGCAGACGCCACATTTTCGCCGCGCCCAGTTGCGCCAGCGTGCATTCCGGATTGACTGAACCACGTAATTTCACCACATCTTCCGCGCTGTACGGGCGAGTAATGCCTTCCCAACGCGGTTGAGTCCACTCTTTCTGTAATTCTTCAATTTGTTGTGTACGGGTTTTCATGTGCAGATGCTCCATAGTTATGTGGTGGTTTACGCTAACAGGCGGTAGCCTGGCAGGGTCAGGAAATCAATTAACTCATCAGAAGTGGTGATCTGTTCCATCAGGCGTGCGGCATCGTCAAAACGCCCCTGGGAGAAACGTTCTTCGCCCAGTTCGCTGGCAATGACTTTCATCTCTTCGCCCAGCATCTGGCGGAACAAGGCTTTGGTCACCGGTTTGCCATTGCTCAACGTTTTTTGATGATGGATCCACTGCCAGATCGAGGTACGGGAAATTTCAGCCGTCGCCGCATCTTCCATCAGGCCATAAATCGGCACGCAGCCGTTGCCGGAGATCCACGCTTCGATGTACTGCACAGCCACACGAATGTTGGCGCGCATACCGTCTTCGGTGCGTTCACCGTCACAAGGTGCCAGCAGTTGATCGGCAGTAATCGGCGCGTCTTGTTCGCGCATCACTTCAAGCTGATTTTTACGGGAGCCGAGAATGTCGTTGAATACCGCCATTGCCGTATCCGCAAGGCCTGGGTGAGCGATCCATGTGCCATCGTGACCGTTATTGGCTTCCAGCGATTTATCCGCTTTTACTTTATTGAGCACCTGGTTATTGCGCTCTTCATCTTTGCTCGGAATAAACGCTGCCATGCCGCCCATCGCAAAAGCACCGCGTTTATGGCAGGTTTTAATCAACAGGCGTGAGTAAGCATTCAGGAAGGGTTTATCCATCGTCACTGCCTGTCTGTCTGGCAGGACGCGATCGGGATAGTTTTTCAACGTTTTGATATAACTGAAGATGTAATCCCAACGACCGCAGTTCAGACCAACAATATGGTCACGCAGCGCGTGAAGGATTTCATCCATCTGGAACACGGCAGGCAGCGTTTCAATCAGCAACGTCGCCTTGATAGTGCCGCGTGGCAGATTAAAGCGATCTTCTGCATAGCTGAAGACTTCGCTCCACCAGGCCGCTTCCTGCCAGGACTGGGTTTTCGGCAGATAGAAATAGGGACCGCTGCCCTTTGCCAACAGTGCCTGATAGTTGTGGAAGAAATAGAGCGCAAAATCAAACAGGCTACCGGGGATTGCCTCACCACGCCAGGTGACATGTTTTTCCGGCAAGTGCAGACCGCGTACCCGACAAATCAAAACCGCGGGATTGGGCTTGAGCTGATAAATTTTGCCAGCTTCGTTGGTATAGCTGATGGTGCCGTTAACCGCATCGCGCAGGTTAATTTGCCCGTCGATCACCTTGTTCCAGTCCGGGGCCAGTGAATCCTCGAAATCGGCCATAAACACTTTCACATTGGCGTTGAGTGCGTTGATCACCATCTTGCGCTCAACCGGCCCGGTGATCTCTACCCGACGATCTTCTAAGTCCGCAGGAATCCCGCGAATCTTCCAGTTACTTTCACGAATGGAAGTAGTTTCCGAAATAAAATCAGGCAACGTTCCGTTATCGATATCCTGCTGTTGCTGAATGCGCGCTGCCAGAAGTTTATTGCGTTGTGGCGTAAAATGCGTCACCAGCTCAGTCAGAAATCCTACCGCTTCGGCAGTAAGAATTTGCTTCTCCTGCTCGTCATACGGCCTTGTGAAAACCAGTTCATCGGTTGTTGTTGCCTGTTCAGTCATCGAGTAGCTCCTCGTCATGGATCCGAAAACTTCCCCATTGTGAACGAAGGATCGTTGTGCGCTTTTCGTTCAGCACAACTAAGACTACTCATTTAAAATGCAAAATCAAAAACAATTTCCATTTTAATTAAAAATACTTGATAACTTATTGATAACAATATGAATAAAATTTATTCACCTGCTGAGGTGCGTTTCGGAAATAAAAAAGGCACCCGAAGGTGCCTGAGGTAAGGTGCTGAATCGCTTAACGATCGACTATCACAGAAGATTAATCCAGCGTAGGATTCATACGGCGTAGATCGTATGGCGTGATCTGGTAGACGTAATAGTTGAGCCAGTTGGTAAACAGCAAATTGCCATGACTGCGCCAGCTCGCACGCGGTTTGTTTTGCGGATCGTTGTGCGGAAAATAATTATACGGTACGTCCGGGTTTAGTCCGGCTTCCACATCGCGGAAATATTCCTGCGCCAGCGTTTGCGCATCATATTCGGGATGGCCCGTCACAAAGGCAATGCGCTTATCTTTGCTGGCAAACAGATATGCATCCCCTTCTTCCGTCTCTGCCAAAATTTCCAGATCGGTATAATCACGAATTAACGCGGCAGGGAAATCGGCATAGCGCGAATGTGGTGCCAGGAATGAATCATCAAAACCACGCGTCAGAAGTGCATGCGGATGGAGAATATGATGCTCGTAAACACCAGAGAGTTTGTCGGTGCGGGTTTGCTTAGGAATGCCGTAGAGGATATTGAGCGCGGCCTGTACCGCCCAGCAGACAAACAGCGTCGAGGTGACGTGATCTTTCGACCACTCCAGCACCTGTTTGATCTGTGGCCAGTAAGCGACATCATTAAACTCCACCAGACCCAGCGGCGCACCGGTGACTATCAGGCCGTCAAAGTTCTGTTCCTGAATATCTTCAAAGTTGCAGTAGAAGTTGTTCAGATGCTCTGCGGGCGTGTTGCGCGATTCACGGGAATCGATGCGCAACAGCTGAATATCGACCTGTAAAGGCGAGTTTGAAAGCAGGCGTAAGAACTGATTTTCAGTTTCGATCTTCTTCGGCATCAGGTTAAGGATAAGCACCTTTAGCGGACGAATTTCCTGACCAGACGCGCGAGAAGTTGTCATCACAAAAACGTTTTCTTCACGCAAGAAATTGACGGCGGGTAGCTCGTCCGGCACACGAATCGGCATAACCTGATTACCTCACTACATACGCTTATACGTTTAGACATCCAGATAGCTGAAGATAACCAGAAAATTTGCCAATGTCGAGCCTGCATGTTGAAGGTGAGAAAGTTTCAAGGAAAAGGCTACGTTAGAATATAAGAATGACTAAAAGGAGAGAAAATGGTTATTAGTATTCGCCGCTCACGGCATCAGGAAGCGGAGGAACTCGTTGCGATTTGGTGTCGTTCTGTCGATGCCACCCACGATTTTTTATCAGCAGAGTATCGGGCCGAGCTGGAAGAGCTGGTGCGTTCCTTTCTGCCGGAAGCACCGTTGTGGGTCGCGGTTAATGAGCGGGATCAGCCGGTTGGGTTTATGTTGTTAAGTGGGCAGCATATGGATGCGCTGTTTATCGATCCTGATGTGCGCGGCTGCGGCGTGGGTAGGATGCTGGTGAAACATGTGCTCTCAATGGCACCGGAACTGACAACCAACGTTAATGAACAAAATGCACAGGCGGTAGGGTTCTATAAGAAGATGGGCTTTAAGGTTACCGGGCGTTCTGAGGTGGACGATTTGGGGAAACCGTATCCGTTGTTGAATCTGGCGTATGTGGGGGAATAAGCTGCCCCCCCTACCGTGCCTGCGTAGGCTGGATAAGACGCGCCAGCGTCGCATCCGGCATTTTTTTGCACCAACGCAAAAAGGCCATCCGTCAGGATGGCCTTCTGCTTTATTTGATGCCTGGCAGTTCCCTACTCTCGCATGGGGAAACCCCACACTACCATCGGCGCTACGGCGTTTCACTTCTGAGTTCGGCATGGGGTCAGGTGGGACCACCGCGCTACGGCCGCCAGGCAAATTCTGTTTTATCAACATGTCCTGTTCTGACCTGTCGATTTAATCTGTATCAAGCTTACTTATCGATGTCTCATCCGCCAAAACATCTTCGGCGTTGTAAGGTTAAGCCTCACGGTTCATTAGTACCGGTTAGCTCAACGCATCGCTGCGCTTACACACCCGGCCTATCAACGTCGTCGTCTTCAACGTTCCTTCAGGACCCTTAAAGGGTCAGGGAGAACTCATCTCGGGGCAAGTTTCGTGCTTAGATGCTTTCAGCACTTATCTCTTCCGCATTTAGCTACCGGGCAGTGCCATTGGCATGACAACCCGAACACCAGTGATGCGTCCACTCCGGTCCTCTCGTACTAGGAGCAGCCCCCCTCAGTTCTCCAGCGCCCACGGCAGATAGGGACCGAACTGTCTCACG
>NZ_CAWORF010000033.1:0-56212 GCF_963883545.1 Escherichia sp. E4702
TCCAACACCGCACAGAGCCATAACGGCGACCTGTACGTCGATGAGATTTTCTGGATCCCGAATTTTCAGGTACTGCGTAAAGTGGCATCAGGTATGGCCTCACAGAGTCACCTGCGCTCGACCTATTTCTCCACCCCGTCCACGCTGGCGCACGACGCCTACCCGTTCTGGTCGGGTGAACTGTTTAACCGGGGACGCGCCAGCGCCGCCGAACGCGTGGAAATCGACGTCAGTCATAACGCCCTTGCCGGTGGGCTTCTCTGTGCGGACGGCCAGTGGCGGCAGATTGTCACCATTGAGGACGCCCTGAAAGGTGGCTGCACACTGTTCGACATTGAGCAGCTCAAACGCGAAAACAGCGCCGACGATTTTAAAAACCTGTTCATGTGTGAATTTGTTGACGACAAGGCGTCGGTGTTCCCGTTCGAGGAGCTGCAACGCTGCATGGTCGACACGCTGGAAGAATGGGAAGACTATGCGCCGTTTGCCGCGAATCCGTTCGGCTCCCGTCCGGTATGGATTGGTTACGACCCGTCACACCGTGGCGACAGTGCCGGATGCGTGGTGCTGGCACCGCCGGTGGTGGCCGGTGGCAAATTCAGAATACTTGAGCGTCACCAGTGGAAAGGCATGGACTTTGCCACCCAGGCGGAATCCATCCGCAAACTCACCGAAAAATATAACGTCGAATACATCGGTATTGATGCCACCGGCCTCGGTGTCGGCGTGTTCCAGCTCGTGCGCTCGTTCTATCCCGCCGCGCGCGATATCCGCTACACGCCGGAAATGAAAACCGCAATGGTGCTCAAGGCAAAAGACGTTATCCGTCGTGGCTGTCTGGAATATGACGTCAGCGCCACCGACATCACCAGCTCGTTCATGGCTATCCGCAAGACCATGACCAGCAGCGGACGCAGCGCCACCTATGAAGCCAGCCGCAGCGAGGAAGCCAGCCACGCCGACCTCGCCTGGGCGACCATGCACGCCCTGTTAAATGAGCCACTCACCGCCGGTATCAGCACTCCGCTGACATCCACCATTCTGGAGTTTTACTGATGAGCAAGAAAAAAGGGAAAACACCGCAACCTGCGACAAAAACAATGACCGCCAGCGCCCCGAAAATGGAGGCATTCACCTTTGGTGAGCCGGTGCCGGTACTCGACCGCCGTGACATTCTGGATTACGTCGAGTGCATCAGTAACGGCAGATGGTATGAGCCACCGGTCAGCTTTACCGGTCTGGCAAAAAGCCTGCGTGCTGCCGTGCATCACAGCTCACCGATTTACGTCAAACGCAATATTCTGGCTTCAACGTTTATCCCGCACCCGTGGCTTTCCCAGCAGGATTTCAGCCGCTTTGTGCTGGATTTTCTGGTGTTCGGTAATGCGTTTCTGGAAAAGCGTTACAGCACCACCGGTAAGGTCATCAGACTGGAAACCTCACCGGCAAAATATACCCGCCGTGGTGTGGAAGAGGATGTTTACTGGTGGGTGCCGTCCTTCAACGAGCCGACAGCCTTCGCGCCCGGCTCCGTGTTTCACCTGCTGGAGCCGGATATTAATCAGGAGCTGTACGGCCTGCCGGAATATCTCAGCGCCCTTAACTCTGCCTGGCTGAATGAGTCGGCCACGTTGTTCCGCCGAAAGTATTACGAAAACGGCGCTCATGCCGGATATATCATGTATATCACCGACGCATTGCAGGATCGCGATTACATTGATTCACTTCGCGAAAACATGGCCAGGTCGAAAGGCCGCAATAACTTTAATAATCTGTTTCTCTATGCCCCACAGGGAAAGCCAGACGGCATCAAAATTATCCCGCTCAGTGAAGTGGCGACAAAGGACGATTTTTTTAATATCAAAAAATCCAGCGCCGCTGACCTGCTGGACGCGCACCGCATCCCCTTTCAGTTGATGGGCGGCAAGCCGGAGAACGTCGGGTCGCTGGGTGATATTGAGAAAGTGGCTAAGGTCTTTGTCCGCAATGAGCTTATCCCGTTACAGGACAGGATTCGCGAGATAAATGGTTGGCTCGGTCAGGAGGTCATCCGCTTTAAAAACTACTCACTGGACACTGACAACGGCTGAACATCGCCGCCTGCGGGCGGCTTTTTTACACCCCGCCATCACGCCCTCACACGCTCACCACAGCACAAAACAGCCCGCAGACACACCAACGCCCCGGCGAACAATCTAAACGCCATCACGACGTGCTCAGACGCTGAAAAAATAAAATCAGCACCACCGCCAGCGCGCAGTGCTTTCCCCGCCTCGCCCGCCCGCTTCGTGAGGCGGTTTTAATGCACTTGCATGAATGGCCTAAAGTACGCCAGTTCTGACACTGCAAAGTTAGAAAATGCCTGACAGGCACATGCAAAATGATGCATCAAATGAATTCATACTGAAATAACCCCCCAACCACATAGCTAAGCATCCACATCTTTACATCTAACTCACTAAATTCTCTTGAATAAATCAAAAAGTTAGGTTAGATCTCTGTCGTTGAGGAAGGCAACCTCGAACACTTAAGGCTAAATATAAAAAGAATAAAAAGAGGGATAAAATGAAATTAAAACTCAAAAACGTAACAAGCTATCATAAAGAATATTTTACTGAGTTAGATTTATCCAAAAAAATAAACATATTGTATGGACAAAATGGTTGTGGAAAATCTACCATATCAAATTATTTTTACAATCCTAAAGACACCGCCTATAAGGAATGTGTATGCGAACCCATCGATAATTATCGAACTCTAGTCTACAACTCAAAATATATAGAAGATAATTTTTATAATGCAAAAGAGCAAAAAGGTATATTTACCCTCAGTCAAAAAAAATGCAGAAATTGAAAAAAATACTATCTGAAAAAGAAGAGCTAAACAAATCACTAGCACATCAGCATAAAGAAAAAAAAGAATTTATCGAAAAACTTCATGAAGCGAAAAACAAAAAAGAGCAAGAGTGCATAAATTCCATATGGAATAAGACCAAAGACATAAGAAGTTCAGAATTAAAACAATTAATGAAAGGTCAAATAGGAAGCAAAGCCACTTTCTATTACCATCTAAAAAAGTATACTCCACAAACTGATATTGATATAAAATCATTAATACAATCTTATAGCAAACTTCTCGAGTTTAAAGGAAAAGAAATACCTCTGATAACTCCTTATAAAGGATATGTTTTATCTGAAGAAACTCAAAAAACATTATCCACACCAATTATTGACTCTAGCAACAGCTATTTATCTGAAGCAATAAAAGAGCTACAAAATATTGATTGGATTAAACAAGGCAAAGAGCAATATTTAAATGGAGAAATTTGTCCATTTTGCCAAAGGGACACAATAGATGATAATTTTATTAAAGCCATTGAATCTATCTTTGATGAAACATACTCAAGAAAAGTAGATCAAATACAACAAATAAAACTATCTTATGATAATGCCATTAAAAATCATCATGAAGAAATAAAGAGTAACATTTTATCATGTGAGGTGATAAACCAAGACGAAAAAGATAAAAGTCTTTCATATGTTAAGGCGTTAGAAACTATTGCAGAAAAAAACATTAAATTATTGGATAATAAAATAGAAAATCCATCTATAAGCATTGTGCTGGAGTTTGAAAAGTCGATAGAGGAAAAACTATTAGAAGATATAGAACAATACAACAATAAAATTAACGAGTTCAATGACAAAGTAAAAAGATTTAATAATAGCGAAATAGATATTCGCGAAAAGATGTGGGCAGCAATCAGAGACTTATGTAGCGCGGAATTTGAAATACTATCAGACTGCGAAAGAAACTTTCAAGAAAAATATGAAAACGCTGCATCCTTCATGCAGGAAATAAAAAGAAAAGAAGAGATCAACACAAATGAAATCAATGAACTAAGAAATAAAACATCAAGTGTAGATGCAACAATAGATGCAATAAACTCACGACTTAAATTTCTTGGCATCTCTGGTTTTAGCATTGATAAACACGCCGAACTCAAAGATAAGTATATAATATCCCGCGATGGAAACAATAGAAAACAAGATGTATATCGGTCATTAAGCGAAGGTGAAAAAACATTAATAACGTTTCTATATTTTTTAGAATGTTGCAAGGGTAAAACAAATGAAAATGATAATGATATGCGTGATAAACTCATAGTTATAGATGATCCTATATCAAGTCTATCTCAAAACTATGTTTTCGACATAGCATCCATGATCCATCATGACATAATTGAAAAAGGCATTTCATCAAAAATAATAATCCTCACCCATAATCTTTATTTCTTCCATGAGTTAATAAAACTCGCCTCTAAAAAAGGAATAAACTTTAAACGGGACTACTTTCTTGGCAGAATAAACAAAAATGAATTTAGCACCATTAGTGCTATAGATAAAAAAAGTGTGCAAAATGAATACCAATCCCTTTGGCAAGTATTAAAAGATGCAAAAGAGAAAAAAATCAACAAAATAATAATCCCAAATATTATGAGAAATATACTTGAGTATTACTTTGCATTTGTTCATAGAACTGACGCATTAGAGGAAAAGCTTACTGAATTAACAAATGATGAAAATAACAGCCATTTCCGTGCCTTTTACAGATATATAAACAGAGGCTCTCACTCCGACGCAATAAATATAACAGACATGGGCGATATTGAACCTGAGAAATACTTAGAACTCTTGCACAAAATATTCAGAATGACTGGTGATGAGAAACATTACTTAACAATGATGGGTGAAGAAGAGGTAAATGTTACCGCTTAGGCCGCATATTACCGATTCGGGTAAGAACGACGGTGCTTACGCACCGTCTCCCAGCGCCCAAAGCGGTAGCGGTTGTACTGTCGTACATTCACTAACCTTAACATGAGATTATCTCCATGCCGGCACCATTGTTGCCAATGGCAGCCTTTATACCCTTTGTATAAAGCTAATACTAAGAGCATTGCTAGGTAGATTTCCCAAGCGGTAACGTGGGTATTCTAAGACAATTACTTAAAAAGATCAAAGCCACTAAAAAACTGCTTCCACTCACCACTTATTGGATATATAAACTTTCGTCCGTCAAACTTTACCGTCGCGCCACGCGCCAGCGCCTCAAGCTCCCATCGCTGCGGCCTGATACCGTTCTGAGCAAGGTCAACGCGGATACGGGTAATTTGCATTCTTTCCGACCGGGTCAGTCTGGCCGATGGTGCAATTTCATGTGGTTTTAACGGGCTTCCGTTTCTTTGCTGACGGTTTGGCGTTCTCAGGTCGTGTTTTAATGCGCCCCTGAGCGCCCTCACGACCTCCGGTTCACTCCATTCAATAACACCGTCATCAACCAGATTAAGCACTGCTGCGGCGTGCTCAGAAGGTGTGGGAGCCGATAACGAAGTATTACCGCCGGTGAGCTTTCCACAGTTATTGACAGGACTCCGAGGCGCGGCGATGCCGCTTTTTAAAGTCAAAGGCTCAACGACCGGAACTTTCGGCACAATGCGCCAGTCCGTCGTTCTGGTGATATGAATATGACGCGCGCCGAGATGCGGCGCGTAAATGCCGACCACTCTCTCGACTTCTTCCTCGTACTCGTTAACGTCATCCGACGTGCTACGGGCAACCCTGACAGTCTGACAATCGCGCGGGACATTTGCCCCGCCCTGCGCGCTGATATACAACGCAAAATCACCACTGTCTGCGGCGGCGCGTGCAGCCTCGACGCGTTCGTCAAACTCATCAGCAATGCTGACGCCGCGAGGCAATTTGCGTAGTTCACGGTAAGCCCCCATTGTCGGCAGACCAACCGTTTTAAATTGCGGAATGCGCCACGTTGACGCCCATGCGGTAACAGCCGCAGCAGTATCTTTCAGCGGCCTGCCGGTATCGTTATCGAGCTGACCATCCAGTGCATAGCCATCGATGTTTTTTGAGATGTATTTCGCGATATATCCCGCAGCACCGCCCCGGTTAAGGTGTTTTGCCTGAAAACGGTTTCGCGCGGCTCCTCTTTCGTCGCCATCCTCTTTGAGCGCATAGCGACGCATGATTTCGATAATCTGGTTACGCTGGCGTGGATTACAAAAAAGCATCATATGCCAGTGCGGCGTTCCGTCGTGGTGTGGCTCGACGACACGCAAACCGTAGACCTGTAAATCATTATCCTTGAATGCCGTGCGCATCAGGCTCCAGATATGGCAGAGATAACGCTGCGCATCCTTTGGATTAAATGCCTCATCGTTCCAGCCGTGATTTAGCTGGACGGTTTTACTTTCGCCTTTTCCGACCTGACGTGTCGGGTGATACTTTGACGGCGTGGTCAGCGTGATAAACATCCCCACATCACCCTCTGCGGCGGCGTAACGCTCAATACCGGCAATGGTGTTCATCAGCTCCATCCGGCGAATTTCAGGATTAGAAATACTGCCCATCACCTTACTGATAAGGTCGATGCGCTCGCCGGTTTCCCTGTTTTCAAGGTCACACGATTTAAGAAATTCCAGATTTGCCTGGCGGCGCGCACGCACATCACGAATGGCGTGTTTACTGGCATAAGGAGAACGGTCTTTATTGACCTCCCCGACAGCTATCAGTAACGCTTCATGCCAGCGCATACGCTGGCCTTTAAGCTGATGAGTCCACCACTCATCGTTAAACAGACGGGCAATTGCAGAATATGCCTGCCTCGTGGTCATCTGTCCTTTACGGTATTTTTTCCAGTAGAGAGGGGAAATATTGAAAGCACGTGCAGCGCCAGCAACATGACCATAGAGGTGAGCCTGCGCCTCATCCGTAAACAGCGATTCTTTTTCGCCATGCGCATCCCCCCAGGCATCGCTGAGTTCCTCATACATCATGAAAAGCTGCGATGAGATACGGGCAGCAAACTTTTTCAGCTCCTTGTCATTCATTCCCGGCAGGCGCGCATAGTGGTCACGCTCTGCCAGAAACAGTAACGACGCGTCGGTGTTCATTTCATGGCGCTGATTCACACGCTCAATGCGCGGCCATAAACGACGCTGAAAAGTGGATGTGAGGAAATAAAACCCGTGCACCGGGCTTTTATTGCGCCGGATGTAGTCATAGCGTGAAGTAAACAGCGAACGCAAAAAGTAAGGCAGGCGGTTAATCGTGGATAAAACACCTTGCACCTGACGCATCTCGTCACGTGTAAGGGGTCTTTCGCGCCCGACGGCCTCGCGTGGCGCGTTCCATGCATAAGCACCGGTAAACGTCTTACCGGTGCCTGCGGCAAATGCTGACGGAGGGACAAAACGCCCGGAGGCTTTAACGGCCATGTGAGCCAAAAGCCTCTGAACAACGCTTGCTGAGTTGCTCAACCTGCGCGTTTAAATCAGCAAAAGATTTTGCGCTTCCGGTCAGAATATCGTGATGCATCATGCCGGAAACGAGCTGGCTTAATTTCGGGTAATAACCAACCACCGCCAGCCATTCCTGACCGGCGTTTTTACCGCTTTCCGCTCTCTTTTTCTCGTGGAGAATAAACTGAAAGCTGTCACTGGTAACGACATAACGTTCGCCAATGTCAATACGAATACTCATGCCGTTCTCCGGTAATGTTTGTTTTTTGCTTCAAAGACTGACTGACAGGAAACACAACGCGTGGCTGACGGATAAGCCGCACGACGGGCAGCAGGTATTGGCGCGTCACACTCTTCGCAAACCAGCGCAGAAGCACCGCAATGTTTTACCCTTGCCGCGTTAATCTGGCGCTCCAGTAATTCAGCCTGTTGTTCCTGAATAAAATCTACGTTGTCCGGCATTATCAACTCCTTTTATCGTTAAGTTTCCTGGATACATCAGCGCAATAACTGGCGAGTTCTGTCGTTAATTTTGTCAGTTCATCCACTGAGGAAATTTGCTTGTGGAATACAGCGCGTTTAACAAGTAAATTGACCACATCAGACAGGAGATTTAATTCATTCTGATAAATCGCGATAACAGATTCAGTTATGTCGCGTTTTTCTTTATCAAGACAAAGTTGAATAAGAGATAAATCACCATTTTCCATAACGGCGATTTTTAAGGCGTTATTCAGTAATACAACTGAATGAGAGCAGGACATCAAAGCACCTCCCCGCGAGACAATCCGATATTGTGAAATTTTTCCGACTCCTGACTGAGCAGCTCGACTATCTCCACGCGGGATAACTCCGCCTTTGTGATGTGGCGAATCATGGCGTCAAGATGAGAAGAAAAGCGCGTCGCAGCGTCGGCCTGTGCTTCGGTTCTGGCCTGTTGCAGCAGTAATGCGTATTTACCGCACTGATTTTCAGAAACTGTATGCATGACTTTCTCCAGGCAAAAAGAAGCCCCGCACGATTAAGTGCGTTAAAAACTCTGGTTAATTATTTAATGCAGATATTGCTCTGGTTTTACCGACGTCAGAATTGTCGGTGCATACTCAAACAGGCTGAATAATTCACGTAATGCACGGAATAAAGCATCACGCCAGTAACATGACTCTTCATTAATTCGCCAGTATGGCTGGTTGAATTCTTTTTCAGTCAATCCGGCATGCATAAATAAAGTACGGCGCTGACTGACAGTTAAAAAGCTAATATATGCATACTCACTTGCACCGACCTGACGGCGTTTTGAGAATGCCCCACGCAATTCATCAATTGCACAAACCAGCCGTTCACGTTCGACGTCGTTCATTTCTTCAAAACGCATCGTTGCGTGACGTTGTTTTAACTGCGCATGAAAGCAAACTGTTAGCCGTTCGCGCTCCATCATCTGATTATAATAATCACATGTATCCTGCCAGCGAGGGACGGCCAGATGCTTACCAATTATCCGGCGCATAGCTGCTGGCTGTTTTTCAACGAGATTGAGCGTCATCACTGTCATTTCCAAACCCTCCGGCTTTTCAGAAAGGTCAGAGCCTTTTTTAAGGGACTCTGTTTTTTGGTACGGATAATGATTCCCTTGCGTCCCTTCCCGTGGGTGATGGTGAAGTCAATCGCCCTGGGGCTTTCGTTACGCAATAACTGAGCAATACAACGCGGCTCATTCATAATCACAACCCCATCCACAAAAGCCATGCATCACGCTGTTCAACCGGTCGGTTATAAAACGCCTCACGTACAGCGCGATTAAACTCAGGAATGAAAACCCATTTTTCACCGGCACGAGCCTTCGGTTTGCAAGGATCACGCAATTCAATAATTGGTAATTTATTTGCCTTCACCATTTCACTGACGGCTGTCTTTGGCTTCCCTAATAAATCAGCAAATTTATCCATATGAACCGCATCAAGCGGATACTGAATCACATAATTTTCAGCGTCCATATATGGTACCCTCATAGGATCCAGCCCTTTCTAAACCACTCAAAACCGTTTAGACGCTGGTTTATTCTCAAATCAATGGAACCTATATAGGTTCCAGTTTTGAGGGAATTTAGTCCCTATATAGGCACCATGTCAAATGAAATTAAGCGAAAAGATTAAGGCCTTGCGTGAGGCGGAAGGGCTAAGCCAATCAAAATTCTGTGAAATCATAGAGTTACCGCTAAGCACACTTAAAAAATATGAAGGAGGAAACTTTGAACCCGGTGGCACAGCTTTGCTAAAAATCACTATGCATCCCACATTCCAAAAATATGCTCTATGGCTTATGACAGATAAAACCGCGCCGGACGCAGGACAAATCGCACCGGCTCTCGCGCACATTGGGCCAGAGTCAACAGAGTCCAACCACTCCGCGAAAAGGATTGGCTAACTCTATATAAAGATTACATTTTCACCATTTGCTACCAAGATGGTGAATACAGCGCCGGAGGGCTTTCTTATGGCAATTAAGAAGCTCGATGATGGTCGCTATGAAGTGGACATTAGACCTCGCGGTCGCGACGGAAAACGCATCCGCAGGAAATTCGAAAGAAAAGCTGAAGCACTAGCATTTGAGCGATACACAATCGCCAATGCCAGTCAGAAAGAATGGGGAGGCCAGCGAGCAGACCGCCGAACTTTGAGTGAGTTGCTGGACATCTGGTGGAAATATCACGGGCAAAACCACGAGCATGGAACAAAAGAGTTTAATCATCTACTCAAAACCATCAGCGGCATAGGTGATATACCAGTGAGCCGGATGAGCAAAAGGGCTTTGATGGATTATCGTTCCATGCGACTACGTGATGGTATCAGTGCCGCAACGATAAACCGTGACATGTACCGATTATCCGGCATGTTCACAAAATTAATTCAATTGGATGAATTTTCCGGGCAACACCCAATTCACGGACTGCCGCCACTGGCGGAGGCCAACCCTGAAATGACGTTCCTGGAAAAAGCAGAAATCGAAAAACTGTTAAATGTTTTGGCTGGTGATGACTTACTTGTCGCGCTTTTATGTCTGAGCACTGGAGGAAGATGGACGGAAGTTGCCACGCTAAAACCAGCACAGATTACAAATTGCAGGGTTACCTTCCTGAAAACCAAAAACGGTAAAAAGCGAACCGTGCCGATTTCTGAGGAACTGGAGAAAAAAGTTAAAGAGGAGGCCAGCGCCAAATTATTCAAAGTTGATTATGAGAAATTTTGCGGGATTTTACGCAGAGTGAAACCTGATATACCACCCAATCAGGCAACCCACATCCTGCGGCATACATTCGCAAGCCATTTCATGATGAATGGGGGCAATATAATCGCACTGCAACAGATTCTGGGACATGCGAGCATTCAGCAGACGATGGCCTATGCGCACCTTGCGCCTGACTACCTGCAAAATGCCGTCGCTCTGAATCCACTAAAAGGCGGAGTGACGTTATAAATTTCCCCTTCTGAGTGTCCACATAGTGTCCACACTCAAGAAATTTTGAAACCACTCCAAACCCTTACAGCTTTCGATAAGTGCCTGTTTTTACTTTTGATTGCATGTAAGTAATTGATAAAAAAAACCCCCACATCATGTGGGGGAAGACAGGGATGGTGTCTATGGCAAGGAAAACAGGGTTTACTACTGGGAACGTGAGTTGCTACTACTCAATAGCTTCAACGATGAACTTTTTTGCCATTGCGTCACGTCGCGCAACTGTTCCATTCGTTGTTGATGTTTCTTGTTTAAAACCGCTTGCTGCTCCGGCGTTAACAGGCGATACATTTGGTTGCGGACTTTTGCCATCTCAACCTGACGAGCTATTTGCTCGTTCGCCATTTTTTCTGCCTGTGCGCGCACAGCGTTTTCATCAAAATTTTCTGCGGTGACAAGGCGATGCATTGTCTCCAGTTCGCTAACATTAACAGGTGGCTGTTCGTGCCGGGCCTGTTGCATAAGATCTCGCATCTGCTGACGCTGATGTTCGGTTAAACTTATGCCGTCGAACATATGGCTCTGCGTACTGCGCTGCGTAAGTTCTTCTCCCGGATGCCAGTTATCGCCTGAACCGACTTCAGCAGCGTGGCTTAATGAACTGACTGCCAGCGTTGAGGCCATGACGGCAGCGGTAACTATGCGCATCATTTGCTCCCAAATCTTTCTGTCGCGATTCAACGATAGAGAGTTTACGATTCAGGCTGCAAACATGCGTCAGGGGGTGTAAAACAACGTAAAGTCATGGATTAGCGACGTCTGATGACGTAATTTCTGCCTCGGAGGTATTTAAACAATGAATAAAATCCTGTTAGTTGATGATGACCGAGAGCTGACATCCCTGTTAAAGGAGCTGCTCGAGATGGAAGGCTTCAACGTGATTGTTGCCCACGACGGGGAACAAGCGCTTGTTCTTCTGGACGACAGCATTGATTTACTTTTGCTTGATGTGATGATGCCGAAGAAAAATGGTATCGATACGCTGAAAGCACTTCGCCAGACACACCAGACGCCAGTCATTATGTTGACGGCTCGCGGCAGTGAACTTGATCGCGTCCTCGGCCTTGAGCTGGGTGCAGATGACTATCTCCCGAAACCGTTTAACGATCGTGAACTGGTTGCACGTATTCGCGCGATCCTGCGCCGTTCGCACTGGAGCGAGCAACAGCAGAACAGCGATAATGGTTCGCCGACGCTGGAAGTTGACGCCTTAGTGCTGAATCCAGGCCGTCAGGAAGCCAGCTTCGACGGGCAAACACTGGAGTTAACCGGTACTGAATTTACCCTGCTCTACCTACTGGCGCAGCATCTGGGTCAGGTGGTTTCTCGCGAGCATTTAAGCCAGGAAGTACTGGGCAAACGCCTGACGCCTTTCGACCGTGCTATCGATATGCATATTTCCAACCTGCGTCGTAAGCTGCCGGATCGTAAAGACGGTCATCCGTGGTTTAAAACATTGCGTGGTCGCGGCTATCTGATGGTTTCCGCTTCATGATAGGCAGCTTAACCGCGCGCATCTTCGCCATCTTCTGGCTGACGCTGGCGCTGGTGTTGATGCTGGTTTTGATGTTACCCAAGCTCGATTCACGCCAGATGACCGAACTTCTGGATAGCGAACAGCGTCAGGGGCTGATGATTGAGCAGCATGTCGAAGCGGAACTGGCGAACGATCCACCCAACGATTTAATGTGGTGGCGTCGCCTTTTCCGGGCCATTGATAAGTGGGCACCACCAGGCCAGCGTTTATTACTGGTGACCACTGAAGGCCGCGTGATCGGCGCTGAACGCAGCGAAATGCAGATCATTCGCAACTTTATTGGTCAGGCCGATAACGCCGATCATCCGCAGAAGAAAAAGTATGGCCGCGTGGAACTGGTCGGTCCGTTCTCCGTGCGTGATGGCGAAGATAATTACCAGCTTTATCTGATTCGTCCGGCCAGCAGTTCTCAATCCGATTTCATAAACTTACTGTTTGACCGCCCGCTATTGCTGCTGATTGTCACTATGTTGGTCAGTACACCACTGCTGTTATGGTTGGCCTGGAGTCTGGCAAAACCGGCACGTAAGCTGAAAAACGCTGCCGATGAAGTTGCCCAGGGGAACTTACGCCAGCATCCGGAACTGGAAGCGGGGCCACAAGAATTTCTTGCCGCAGGTGCCAGTTTTAACCAGATGGTGACCGCACTGGAGCGCATGATGACCTCCCAGCAGCGCCTGCTTTCTGATATCTCTCACGAGCTGCGCACGCCGCTGACGCGTCTGCAACTGGGTACGGCGTTACTGCGTCGTCGTAGTGGTGAAAGCAAGGAACTGGAGCGTATTGAAACCGAAGCCCAGCGTCTGGACAGCATGATCAACGACCTGTTGGTGATGTCACGTAATCAGCAGAAAAACGCGCTGGTGAGCGAAACCATCAAAGCCAACCAGTTGTGGAGTGAAGTGCTGGATAACGCGGCGTTCGAAGCGGAACAGATGGGCAAGTCGTTTACGGTTAACTTCCCGCCAGGGCCGTGGCCGCTGTACGGCAACCCGAACGCCCTGGAAAGTGCGCTGGAAAACATTGTTCGTAATGCTCTGCGTTATTCCCATACGAAGATTGAAGTGGGCTTTGCGGTAGATAAAGACGGTATCACCATTACGGTGGACGACGATGGTCCTGGCGTTAGCCCGGAAGATCGCGAACAGATTTTCCGCCCGTTCTATCGTACAGATGAAGCGCGCGATCGTGAATCTGGCGGTACAGGTTTGGGGCTGGCGATTGTCGAAACCGCCATCCAGCAGCATCGTGGTTGGGTAAAAGCGGAAGACAGCCCGCTTGGCGGTTTACGTCTGGTGATTTGGCTGCCGCTGTATAAGCGGAGTTAAACTCCGCTTTGTAGGCCGGATAAGGCGTTTACGCCGCATCCGGCGTTTGAGCATGATGCCTGATGCGACGCTGGTCGCGTCTTATCAGGCCTACTCTTTACTGCGCAAAGGGCAACATTTGTGGCCGGATAAAGCGCTTACGCCGCACCCGGCATTTGAGCAGAATGCCTGATGCGACGCTAGTCACGTCTTATCAGGCCTACTCTCCGGGGGTTATTTCCCCCACAACCGCCGTGAATTATCTTCAATCTTGCCGCTAAGTCGGCGTTTCTGCATCGTCCGCGTCCAGCTTTTCGATAGCCCGGCTGCGGAAAGCAAACGGTGATACTGCTCATCATCAAACGGCATATGCCATGCGATGGCGGCAGCCTCTTGCACGGTCACATCGCTAACGCGGGAAACCAACTCCAGCGGAGCATCAGCAGATACCTGCCCCGGCGCAATCACGCTATACAGCCAGCCGACTTTACCCGTGTTTTGCATCAACTGAGCTATATCACTGATATCAAAATGGTAATTGAGTTTGTAGCACGGAGAGCGCGGCTGGGTGACCTGAATCAACGCCTCTCCCCAGCGGAAAATATCGCCAATATAAACATTGCTTTCCGTCAGACCGTCGGTTGAGAGGTTTTCACCAAACGCAGGTGCAACAAACAACTCTGCCTGTTCCGGAAATTCCCGCGCCCAGTAGAGATAATGCTCGCGAGGATAATGACACAGCGCCCTGTCCGGCCCACCGTGAATCTTTTTCTCTGCCTGTTCGTCGCCTTCCAGCCCCAGTTCTGTCAGCATCAACTCACCATCGACCTGCATTTTCGCAATTGCACTTGGACGGCTTTCCGGATAATCCTGAATTTTGCCTACGTATACATCAACCGGATATCGCATCTGTTCCCTCTCCACCGAGAAATTTCCCCATTAGACCATATTTATTTTATGTCAGGCGCGCAAAATGAGAGCACGGTTCACATGACAAAACTGTAGACATGTTATCAATGAGATGTTTTTGAAACACCATTTCATTATGAGGAGTTTACCGCGTGGCTGATAAATTACAGTTTTCTGGCGTCTGGTGTCCTTCCATCACGCCGATGGATAAAGACGGGAATGTAGACCTTAACGGACTGAAGCAGCATCTGCAGCGACTCACTAACGCTAACATCGATGTGATATTGCTAATGGGAAGTATTGGTGAGTTTGCCTCCTTCACCCTGGAAGAGAGGCTCATGCTTATTCGTGAAGCACGAGCCATGAGCACGCTAAAAATGGTGGCCAACGTCTCGTCCACATGCACACATGATGTACTGGCTATGGCGCAAGAAGCGTATCGCGTTGGGTACGATGCGGTGATGATCCTCCCGCCTTATTACTACGGCCAGACGGCGAAGCAATTATTAAGCTATTTCCGCCATCTGGGTCGCGAATTACAGGGCAAATGGTTCGCATATAACTTCCCGGCGCGAACCGGTTGTGATTTAACCCCTGACCTGGTCGCCACACTGGCGAGTGAGTTTCCTGAGTTTGCCGGAATTAAAGATACTGTCGATTGCCAGTCACACACCCGCAGCATGATTCAGGCAACTCAGGCTGTGCGTCCTGATTTTGCGGTGCTTTCGGGGTATGACGAGTATTACATTCCTAATTTGCTGGCTGGCGGCGCGGGGATAATCTCTGGCTTAAATAACGTTATGCCAGAGCTGTTTGTCGGAGCCCGCGAAGCCTTCAAACGCGGCGACCTGGCAGCTTTACAAGATATTCAGCAACAGATCGGCACCTATATGTCCATCTACGCCATCGGTGAAGATTTTGTCACCACCATCAAGACGGTGGTATCACGTAAGTTTGGTTACTGCACAGGTGTGTCGCGCAATGCCGGTGGGGAGTTAACAGAAAGCGAATGTCGGACGATTGATGAGGTATTTGTTATTTAAGGTAAAACGCCGGATGAACGTCAATTCATCCGGCGATGATATGGAATAAGAGAGATTATTTCACCGTACCCAGAATTTCGATCTTCGCCGCTCTGGCTTTGGCTTTACGTGACCAGACAGAGGTAAGAATTGGCACCAGAATCGAAGTCACAATTACCGCCGTCGCCACCAACGAAGTTGCCGCAGGCGCCATCGGTTTAAAGGCCGGGATCATTTCCGCAATCAGTACCGGCGTTGCCACTGCGGCCCCGGCAGAACTGGAGGCGGCAATTCCGGCAGTGCCATCGCCACCGCCAATCAATTTATCGGCAATAATCAACGGAATACCGGTCACGATAATCACCGCCACACCCAACAGGATCCCCAACAAACCTGTCTGGGCAATCACGGTTAAATCAATGGTATTGCCCAGCGCGAAGGCAAAGAACGGAATCAGCGTCTGCACCGCTTTGCTAAAAAACTCGCGCAATTCAGGATCAAGGTTCCCCAGCGCGAAGCCCACCAGGAACGGCAATACTGCGCCAACGAAAACATGCGGTTCAAACGAAGCAATCCCGGCGGTTCCCAGAATAATCATCGTCATTAGCGGACCAGATTCCAGCGACATCAACACAAATGCCCCGGCCTCTTCTTTGGTGCCGTACTGTTGCATGATAGAGGCATACAGACCGCCGTTGGTCATGTCCATTGCCGCCACCAGCGCCAGCGTTGAAAGCCCGGCAAAAAATCCAACTTCGACACCGTGCTCAGGAATAATGCGCGAAGCAATGGCTGCAACCACCCACGCAACGGCAATTTTGGTTACCACCAGCGTACCGGATTTACGCAACACTGTTCCCGTCGCGCTTAATTTGATAGACGCCCCCATGCAGAAAAACCACACCGCCAGAATAGGCACCGTGCCAGTAATCATCCCGTTGGTGAATGATCCAAAATATTTACCCGCCCCCGGCGAGAAGGTATGACACAGTGCACCAAGGAACAGCGGGATGAGCATCATCCCCCCCGGGATTTTCTCTATCGTGCGTTTTATCTGCATTTCCATCACCTGTTGGCATATTTTTATAGGCTGATGCGAAGTTCCTTAACGGAGCATCAGTGTTGATGGAAACGAAGATAGACATTCATCATGGCAATAAAAGTGATCAACACCACACCAATTGAAACATCGTTTTAATTTTATAGGATCATTGTTTTTCTTTTGAAATTGATCACAAAAAAACCACCGTTATGCACGATGGTTTGTTTTTTATGCTGACACGAGGCGTCAACGCCTCATTACAGCAGACAAGATGCGATTATTTTTTCGCCGCGAAACGTGCCGCAGCTTCATCCCAGTTCACCACGTTCCAGAACTCTTTGATGTAGTCCGGACGACGGTTCTGGAATTTCAGGTAGTAAGCGTGTTCCCACACATCCAGGCCCACAATCGGGAAGCCGGAAGCGCCAGAAATGGCTTCGCCCATCAGCGGGGAGTCCTGGTTAGCAGTAGAAACCACCGCCAGTTTATCGCCTTTCAGCACCAGCCATGCCCAGCCGGAACCAAAGCGGGAAGCTGCCGCTTTTTCAAATTCTGCTTTGAAGTTTTCAACGGAACCGAAATCACGTTCGATAGCCGCTTTCAGATCGCCCTGCAGGGTGGTGCCTTTTTTCAGACCTTTCCAGAACAGACTGTGGTTAGCGTGACCGCCAGCGTTGTTGCGCAGAACGGTTTTTTTGTCTGCTGGCAGCTGGTCCAGTTTGGTGATCAGCTCTTCAACCGGCAGGTTAGCGAATTCTGGCAGGCTTTCCAGCGCCGCGTTGGCGTTGTTGACGTAGGTCTGATGGTGTTTGGTGTGGTGGATTTCCATGGTCTGCTTATCGAAGTGCGGTTCCAGGGCATCGTAAGCATACGGCAGGGATGGCAGGGTATAGCTCATATTCATCTCCAGTATTGTCGGGCGGCCGATTGTTAATGCCGCGTAAGCAGTTGGTTCATTATAGTTAATTAAATGATATTGAAAATGATTATCAATGCCGTACTTTTCATAGGGGAATGGTTTTGCAGGGAAATGTCCGAGATGTGAACCAAATCACCCACTTAATGCCGTGATTGCCAGTAAATCGGCAACGGCGGCAACAGGCGAAAGGTTAATCGACAGCACGATTTTTACACTCATCTCGTCGGAGATGTGACGCGACGAAAAAATGATGAGGATAAGAAGATGAGTAACGCGATTACGATGGGGATATTTTGGCATTTGATCGGCGCGGCCAGTGCAGCCTGTTTTTACGCTCCGTTCAAAAAAGTAAAAAAGTGGTCATGGGAAACCATGTGGTCAGTCGGTGGGATTGTTTCGTGGATTATTCTGCCGTGGGCCATCAGCGCCATGCTACTACCTGATTTCTTGGCATATTACAGCTCGTTCAGCCTCTCTACCCTGCTGCCTGTTTTTCTGTTCGGCGCTATGTGGGGGATTGGTAATATCAACTACGGCCTGACCATGCGTTATCTCGGCATGTCGATGGGGATTGGTATCGCCATTGGCATTACGTTGATCGTCGGTACGCTGATGACGCCAATTATCAACGGCAATTTCGATGTGCT
This sequence comes from Escherichia sp. E4702, assembly GCF_963883545.1. NCBI lineage: Bacteria > Pseudomonadati > Pseudomonadota > Gammaproteobacteria > Enterobacterales > Enterobacteriaceae > Escherichia > Escherichia sp. E4702. The sequence goes on from NZ_CAWORF010000033.1 coordinate 18,212, forward strand.
GATTAACACCGACGGTGGGCGAATGACGTTACTCGGCGTACTGGTGGCGCTGATTGGCGTGGGAATTGTGACTCGCGCCGGGCAGTTGAAAGAGCGCAAAATGGGCATTAAAGCCGAAGAGTTCAACCTGAAAAAAGGGTTGGTGCTGGCAGTAATGTGCGGCATTTTCTCTGCCGGGATGTCTTTTGCGATGAACGCCGCAAAACCGATGCATGAAGCGACTGCCGCGCTGGGCGTTGATCCGCTGTATGTCGCACTGCCAAGCTATGTTGTCATCATGGGTGGCGGTGCGATCATCAACCTCGGTTTCTGTTTTATTCGTCTGGCAAAAGTGAAAAGTTTGTCGCTAAAAGCCGACTTCTCGCTGGCGAAACCGCTGATCATCCACAACGTATTGCTCTCGGCGTTGGGCGGTTTGATGTGGTATCTGCAATTCTTTTTCTATGCCTGGGGACACGCCCGCATTCCGGCGCAGTATGACTACATCAGTTGGATGCTGCATATGAGTTTCTATGTATTGTGCGGCGGTATTGTCGGGCTGGTGCTGAAAGAGTGGAACAATGCGGGACGCCGTCCGGTTACCGTGTTGAGCCTCGGTTGTGTGGTGATTATTATTGCCGCCAACATCGTCGGTATGGGCATGGCGAGTTAATCTTTCCGGGAATTGCGATGACGCCACTGGCTGGGCGTCATCCCGGTTTCACGGGTAAACACCACCGAAAAATAGTTGCTATCTTCAAAGCCACACTCTGTCGAAATATCACTGATTAACAGGCGGCTATGCTGGAGAAGATATTGCGCATGGCACACTCTGACCTGCCGCAGATATTGATTGATGGTCATCCCGGTCTGCTGGCGAAATTGCTGGCGCAAGACGCGTTCACTACACGCCGCCTCATCACAGAATTTATCCAGCGCAAAAGGACTTTTCAGGCTGGCCGCCAGCCGGGTAATCAGCTTATCCAGCAACGTTTCGCTGGATGTTGGCGGTAACGAATCACTGGTGTAACGATGGCGCTTCAAAAGCATCACCAACTGCCCGAACAGTAACTCCGCCATTTCGTTGGCAAACGGCGCGGGCTGACTGCTCTCGTGCTCAAGCTGCCCGATAACCTGCCGCACCTGCGCCATGCCCGCACTACCTAAACGCCAGTGTGGTTGTCCTGCGCTGGCGTTAAACCCTGGAATCGCCCCCTGCCAGTCGAGATTAAGCGTCAGCCGCTCCGGGCAATAAATAATGTTCTGCAAAACCAGATCGTTAACGGAAGCGTAGGAGTGTTTATCGTCTGCGTGGATATAAAAGAGATCGCCGCGGGTAATACGATGAGGACGATCGTTGAGCACGTGCAAACCGTTACCGCGCCAGACGATCACCAGTTCACAAAAATCATGTGTATGCTCGGCAAAGACATCCTGCGGATAACGATCAGCAACAGCGACCGCCTGCTGTTCGCTGGCAAAAAAATCTTTTTTACGAAGGACAAACTGATGAACCACCGTGCCACCTCAGCCAGAAGACGCGTTTGATTATTCATAAACTGGCGTGGAAATATGTTGAGAAGATTCGCGTTATTGCAGAAAACCATCCCGCCGCTGGCGAATATCGCGTGGTGACCAGTTAAACTCGCGGCGAAACAGCGTCGAAAAGTGGTTACTGTCGCTGAATCCGCAGCGATATGCGATTTCGGTCACGCTTTCCTCGCTATGACGTAAAAGATGACGCGCCTTCACCAACCGTAAACGGTTAAGGTAACGCTGGGGCGTCAAACCGGTTTGCTGTTTTAGCTGACGATGCAACGTGCGTAGTGACAGAGAAAATTGATCCGCCATCATTTCCCAATTCACCTCGTCGGCAAAATGCTCTTCCAGCCAGGCCAACAACAAGTTCAGGCGCGATTCGCGACTTTCCATGCTCTCCTGCAAACTGTTTTTACGCAGCAAGAGCAGTAATTGCATAAACAAAATCTCACCGCTGGCTTTCGAGGGTAAATCATTCGTTCTGTCCTGCTGTTCCAGTTGCGAAACCAGCTGCCGTACCTGCTGCAATATGCTGTGGCTCACGCGCCAATGGGACGGATATTGCCCGTCTTGCTCTTGCGGTAGAAGCTGATGCAGCCCGGCGAGAAACTGAAATCTATCCGGGGAGCGATACAGCACATTGGTCAAATACAGATTGTCCGTATGTTCATATAAATGCCGATCATGATCGCGCACGAAACAGATTGTTCCACCGGAGATGGTATAAGGCTGCCCATTGAAAATGTGGATACCCGTGCCATGTTCGACAATCACAATCTCATGGAAATCATGGTGATGTTCAGGAAAATCCACCTGTGGAAGCCGGGGTTCTATTGCCACAGACACGTTACCAGACGGAAAAAAATCCACGCAATGTAATACGTCCATATAAGCCTCCTGATGCCGTCAACATGGCGGAATAGTAATCAAGCGGTTTGGTTCTTACCTTAAACTTTCGACAGCAAAACACGTAAAAAATGTCGATTTTTCAAGATAAAGCGTGATTTTTCAGAAAATGCGGCAAACATCACACCACCACAATTCTGAAAATTGTGAACGCCATCACGTTCATCTTTCCCTGGTTGCCAGTGGTGTATTTTCCTGTCAGTAACGAGAAGGTAGCGAAGTCGGGCGCTTCTTAGACTGGGCGTAATGAAACTTAGAAGGATCTCATTATGACCTTTCGCTACTGCGTTGCCGTTGATCTTGGCGCATCCAGTGGGCGCGTAATGCTGGCGCGTTACCACCGTGAATGTCGCAGCCTGACGCTGCGTGAAATCCATCGTTTTACCAATGGGCTGTATTACCAGAGCGGCTATGCCACCTGGGATGTCGATAGTCTGGAAAACGCCATTCGCCTTGGGTTAAACAAGGTGTGTGAAGAAGGGATTCATATCGATAGCATCGGTATTGATACCTGGGGCGTGGACTATGTGCTGCTGGATCAACACGGTCAGCGCGTCGGTTTACCGATTGCCTATCGTGATAGCCGTACTAACGGACTGATGACATTGGCACAGCAGCAACTCGGCAAACGCGATATTTATCAGCGTAGCGGCATCCAGTTTTTGCCCTTCAATACGATCTATCAGCTGCGTGCGCTGACGGAGCAACAACCTGAACTTATCCCGCACATTGCTCACGCTCTGCTGATGCCGGATTACTTTAGTTATCGTCTGACCGGCAAGATGAACTGGGAGTACACCAACGCCACGACCACGCAACTGGTCAATATCAATAGCGATGACTGGGATGAGTCCCTGCTGGCGTGGAGCGGCGCCAACAAAGCCTGGTTTGGTCGTCCGACGCATCCGGGTAATGTCATTGGTCACTGGATTTGCCCACAGGGTAATGAAATTCCGGTGGTCGCCGTTGCCAGCCATGATACCGCCAGCGCGGTTATCGCCTCGCCGTTAAACGGTTCCCGCGCCGCTTATCTCTCCTCCGGCACCTGGTCATTGATGGGCTTCGAAAACCAGACGCCATTCACCAATGATGCGGCGCTGGCAGCCAACATCACCAATGAAGGTGGTGCGGAAGGCCGCTATCGGGTGCTGAAAAATATCATGGGTTTATGGCTTCTTCAGCGGGTGCTTCAGGAGCGGAAAATCAACGATCTCCCGACGCTTATCGCCGCGACACAGGCACTTCCGGCCTGTCGCTTCATCATCAATCCCAATGACGATCGCTTTATTAATCCTGAGGCGATGTGCAGCGAAATTCAGGCTGCGTGTCAGGAAACGGCGCAACCGATCCCAGAAAGTGATGCTGAACTGGCGCGCTGTATTTTCGACAGTCTGGCGCTGCTGTATGCCGATGTACTGCACGAACTGGCGCAGCTACGCGGTGAAGATTTCTCGCAACTGCATATTGTCGGCGGCGGCAGCCAGAACGCGCTGCTCAACCAGTTATGCGCCGATGCCTGCGGTATTCGAGTGATTGCCGGGCCAATTGAAGCCTCGACGCTCGGCAATATCGGCATCCAGTTAATGACGCTGGATGAACTCAACAATGTGGATGATTTCCGTCAGGTAGTAAGCGCCACCGCGAATCTGACCACCTTTACCCCTAATCCTGACAGTGAAATTGCCCACTATGTGGCGCGGATTCACTCAACACGACAGACAAAGGAGCTTTGCGCATGACCACTCAACTGGAACAGGCCTGGGAACTGGCGAAACAGCGTTTCGCGGCGGTAGGGATTGATGTCGAGGAGGCGCTGCGCCAACTTGATCGCTTACCCGTTTCAATGCACTGCTGGCAGGGCGATGATGTTTCCGGTTTCGAAAACCCGGAAGGTTCACTGACCGGCGGGATTCAGGCCACAGGTAATTATCCGGGGAAAGCGCGTAATGCCAGCGAGCTGCGTGCCGATCTGGAACAAGCTATGCGACTGATTCCTGGCCCAAAACGGCTTAATTTACATGCCATCTATCTGGAATCAGACACGCCAGTCTCGCGCGACCAAATCAAACCAGAGCACTTCAAAAACTGGGTGCAATGGGCGAAAGCCAATCACCTCGGTCTGGATTTTAACCCCTCCTGTTTTTCGCATCCGCTAAGTGCCGATGGCTTTACGCTCTCGCATCCCGACGACCGCATTCGCCAGTTCTGGATTGACCACTGCAAAGCCAGCCGTCGCGTTTCGGCCTATTTTGGCGAGCAACTTGGCACGCCATCGGTGATGAACATCTGGATACCGGATGGCATGAAAGATATCACCGTTGACCGTCTCGCCCCGCGCCAACGTTTGCTGGCAGCACTGGATGAAGTGATCAGCGAAAAGCTGAACCCTGCGCACCATATCGACGCCGTAGAGAGCAAATTGTTTGGTATTGGCGCGGAGAGCTACACGGTTGGCTCCAATGAGTTTTACATGGGATATGCCACCAGTCGCCAGACTGCGCTGTGCCTGGATGCCGGACACTTCCACCCGACAGAAGTCATTTCCGACAAGATTTCCGCCGCCATGCTGTATGTGCCGCAGTTGCTGCTGCACGTCAGCCGTCCGGTGCGCTGGGACAGCGATCACGTGGTACTGCTGGATGATGAAACCCAGGCGATCGCCAGTGAGATTGTTCGTCATGACCTGTTTGACCGCGTGCATATCGGCCTCGACTTCTTTGATGCCTCCATCAACCGCATTGCCGCGTGGGTCATTGGCACGCGCAATATGAAAAAAGCCCTGCTGCGTGCGTTATTAGAACCGACAGCCGAACTGCGCAAGCTGGAAGCGGCGGGTGATTACACCGCACGACTGGCGTTGCTGGAAGAGCAGAAATCGTTGCCGTGGCAGGCGGTGTGGGAAATGTACTGTCAGCGTCACGATACGCCAGCGGGTAGCGAATGGCTGGAAAGCGTGCGTGATTATGAGAACGCAATTTTAAGCCAGCGCGGGTAAACACTGCCGGATGCGGCACAAGTGCCTTATCCGGCTTACGGGTCAGCAACAGTTGTAGGTCTGATAAGACGCGACAGCGTCGCATCAGGCATTGATTGCCAGATGCGGCACGAGTGCCTTATCCGGCTTACAGGTCGTGCATCCGACAACACCGAATTTACAGGAACACAGAACATGCAAAACATTACCCAGTCCTGGTTTGTCCAGGGAATGATCAAAGCCACCACCGACGCCTGGCTGAAAGGCTGGGACGAGCGCAACGGCGGCAACCTGACGCTGCGCCTGGATGACGCCGATATCGCGCCTTATCATGACAACTTCCATCCACAACCGCGCTATATTCCATTAAGCCAACCAATGCCTTTACTGGCAAATACGCCGTTTATCGTCACCGGCTCCGGCAAATTCTTTCGTAACGTCCAGCTCGATCCAGCCGCCAATTTAGGCGTCGTAAAAATCGACAGCGACGGTGCGGGCTACCATATTCTCTGGGGGCTAACCCACGAAGCCGTCCCAACTTCTGAACTTCCGGCACACTTTCTCTCCCATTGCGAACGCATTAAAGCCACCAACGGTAAAGATCGGGTGATCATGCACTGCCATGCCACCAACCTGATCGCCCTCACCTATGTACTGGAAAACGACACGGCGGTCTTCACTCGCCAACTGTGGGAAGGCAGCACCGAGTGCCTGGTGGTATTCCCGGATGGCGTTGGCATTTTGCCGTGGATGGTGCCCGGCACGGACGAAATTGGCCAGGCGACCGCGCAGGAAATGCAAAAACATTCACTGGTTTTGTGGCCATTCCACGGCGTCTTCGGCTGCGGTCCGACGCTGGACGAAGCGTTTGGCCTGATCGATACCGCAGAAAAATCGGCGGAAGTATTGGTGAAAGTGTATTCGATGGGCGGCATGAAACAGACCATCAGCCGTGAAGAGTTGATAGCCCTCGGCAAGCGTTTCGGCGTCACTCCGTTGGCAAGCGCACTGGCGCTTTAACACCCCGTTTCGCATCTGGCGGCGCGGGTTATGCCGCCGAACAGAAGGATTTGCTCTTAAGGAGAATAATCATGAGTTTTATGTTGGCATTACCGAAAATCAGCCTGCATGGCGCTGGGGCAATTGGCGATATGGTAAACCTGGTTGCGAATAAGCAGTGGGGAAAAGCACTGATCGTTACCGATGGGCAACTGGTTAAGTTGGGATTGCTGAACAGTCTGTTCACCGCGCTGGATCAACACGAAATGTCTTACCACCTATTTGATAAGGTCTTTCCAAACCCCACCGAAGAACTGGTGCAAAAAGGCTACGCTGCATTTCAGGACGCCGCATGTGATTACATTATTGCTTTCGGTGGCGGTAGCCCGATTGATACCGCAAAAGCCGTAAAAATCCTTACCGCTAATCCAGGCCCTTCTACTGCTTACTCTGGCATTGGCAAAGTAAGAAACCCAGGCGTGCCGCTGGTGGCGATCAATACTACTGCCGGAACCGCTGCTGAGATGACCAGCAATGCGGTGATCATCGACACTGCGCGGCAAGTGAAAGAAGTCATCATCGATCCGAATATTATTCCTGATATCGCCGTGGATGATGCCAGTGTAATGCTGGAGATCCCGGCCTCCGTTACCGCTGCCACCGGTATGGACGCACTAACCCATGCCATAGAAGCCTATGTTTCCGTTGGCGCCCATCCGCTAACTGATGCCAACGCGCTGGAAGCTATCCGCCTGATTTCTCTGTGGCTGCCGAAGGCGGTAGAAGATGGTCATAATCTGGAAGCTCGCGAACAGATGGCTTTCGGGCAATATCTGGCGGGAATGGCTTTTAACAGCGCGGGACTGGGGCTGGTTCACGCACTGGCGCATCAGCCCGGTGCTACCCACAACCTGCCACACGGGGTGTGTAATGCCATCTTGTTGCCAGTAATCGAAAACTTTAACCGCCCGAATGCCATCGCACGCTTTGCCCGTATCGCCCAGGCGATGGGGGTCGATACGCGCGGGATGAGTGATGAAGCGGCAAGTCTGGAAGCAATTAATGCCATTCGAGTCTTGAGCCATCGCGTGGGTATACCTGCGGGATTTAGTCAACTTGGCATCAGCAAAAAGGATATCGAAGGCTGGTTAGATAAAGCCCTGGCCGACCCATGCGCACCATGTAACCCACGTACCGCCAGCCGCGACGAAGTGCGTGAGCTTTATCTGGAGGCGTTATGATCCGCAAAGCCTTTGTTATGCAAGTCAACCCGGACGCTCACGAAGAGTATCAGCGTCGGCATAACCCGATCTGGCCGGAACTGGAAGCTGTATTGAAATCCCACGGCGCGCATAACTACGCCATCTATCTCGACAGCACGCGTAATTTGCTGTTTGCCACGGTAGAGATTGAATCTGAAGAACGGTGGAATGCGGTTGCCAGCACTGAAGTCTGCCAACGTTGGTGGAAGCATATGCAGGACGTGATGCCCGCTAATCCGGATAACAGCCCGGTCAGTAGCGAGCTGAAAGACGTCTTTTACATGGCATAATCCACTGCGGTGCCGGATCCCCCTCCGACACCGCGATGACAATTGATTAATATAGATTTCGCTGACGCAATTTATCCAACATCTCCCGGGTCAATTAAAAACGCCAGCTCACGCCGGTGACAAAAGTAAAACTTTCATTACGGTCAATCATTGGGCTGTTAGTAATCTCTTCTGGCAGCTCACTGTATCCGGCACTCGCCATTAATACGACGTGTTCTCCGATGGGGTATTTTGCCGTCAGGCTGACATATGGCACCCAGGCATCTTGCGCGGTATAACTCGCCAGACCGCTGCGACGAGACTCGCTCTCTGAAATGCCATAGTAATAGTCACTGAAATTCTCGTCATAATAGAGAACGCCAAGAGCAGGTGTCAGCGACAGGCGACCTATCTGCATTTTGTGGAATAACGATAACTCACCTACCCAACCGTTACTGTTATCCAGAACATCAGCCGCCGCAGAAGCTTTCACGGTCCCCCAACGCTCATGGTGATACCAGGCAACTCCCGCCATTGCCGTACTGTCACGCTTATCGAGTTGTTGCATAGCATGGTCGTCATTATCGGCAGGATCAAATTCCAGCGGCATCCAGGATGCGGTCAGGCTAAGTTCATTTTTTTCACTTTGCGACAGAATAAAACCTAACGTGGTCTGGCGGACATAAAAAGAATCGCCCTCATAACTGATCAGCGGAATTGCTTTGGTATTTTCATTATAACCGCGATAAGGCGATTCATTATAAACTGCGCCAGCACCAACAGATAATTCTGTGGCAGTTGCACTTGCCATAAAAGGCATAAAAAATAACGCCACAATATTGCGGTTAATTAACATGTCCGACATTCCATTTTAAATTAAGATAAAAAAGAGTCGGCATAGTAATGCTTACAATTTCTCCGGTGCAAGATTCATATTTATATAGTAATATATAAAATTATATATAAATTGGACTGTTGCGATGACAAAATTACAACTCAAGTACCGGGAGTTAAAAATTATCTCGGTAATCGCTGCCAGTGAAAATATCAGCCATGCGGCTACCGTGCTTGGCATCGCGCAGGCCAATGTCAGTAAATATCTTGCTGATTTTGAATCAAAAGTGGGCTTAAAAGTCTTTGACAGAACCACACGGCAATTGATGCTGACGCCTTTTGGCACCGCGCTATTACCGTACATTAATGATATGCTCGACAGAAACGAGCAGCTTAATAATTTTATTGCAGATTATAAGCATGAGAAACGTGGTCGGGTTACCATCTACGCACCAACTGGCATTATTACCTATTTATCCAAACACGTTATCGACAAAATTAAAGATATCGGTGAAATCACCTTATCGCTAAAAACCTGCAATCTTGAGCGCAACGCCTTTTATGAAGGTGTCGAATTTCCCGATGATTGTGATGTTTTAATCAGCTACGCGCCACCAAAAGATGAATCGCTGGTTGCCAGTTTTATTACGCAATATGCAGTAACCGCCTATGCCAGCCAAACTTATCTTGAGAAACACCCCATTAGCCGACCAGACGAACTTGAACATCACTCCTGTATTTTGATCGACTCGATGATGATCGATGACGCGAATATCTGGCGCTTCAACGTCGCCGGAAGTAAAGAAGTACGTGATTATCGTGTTAAGGGAAATTACGTCTGTGACAATACTCAGTCGGCGCTGGAGCTGGCGCGAAATCACCTGGGGATTGTGTTTGCGCCAGACAAAAGTGTGCAGAGCGACCTGCAAGACGGCACGCTGATCCCCTGCTTTCAGCAACCGTATGAATGGTGGCTGGATCTGGTGGCTATCTTCCGTAAACGGGAATACCAGCCCTGGCGGGTCCAGTATGTGCTGGATGAAATGCTACGTGAAATTCGCCACCAGCTTGCTCAGTCGCAGCAACTGCGACCTGAACAAGCGGCGGAAAACAAAGATTAATGGTCGAGATAAAGGTAATGCACCCAGCTGGTCATGCGTAACAGCACTTTGCGCATAACCGAAACATGGCTGAAATGATCAGAGTAGACCGCCACCTGGGCATAAATACCGTCTGGTAAAGCGCTCAAATCAGTATGCTCATCCAGCTCAATAGTCGCGATAACGCCATCTGAACCCGGCGCTGTGTTTAACGACTGTAAGGTGCCGGTCGACTGATAAGCCCCGCCGGGAACAGCTGGACTGATGGCTGCCAGCTTACCGCTGAAGACCTTACCTGGCAGGGCATTAAACACCACTTCCGCATCATCGCCGGGGGCCAGGCGCAGCAAGGAGTTCTGGCGGAACTGCGCCACAATTTGTCGTTTCTGATCGGGTATAAACACCATTACCGGACGCAGCGGCAGCGACGCGGCATACGTTCCTGGACGAATCAATACCTGGGTCACGTAACCATCGCTCGGCGCACGCACTATCGTCTGCTCAAGGTTATATTTTGCTTCCGCAAGCTGCGCTTTCAGGCTGGCGATTTGTGAATGTTCCCCCCAACACCAGGCTATCCAGTTGGCTCTGGATCTGCTTTTGTTCCGCCGCCGATGACTTCACTGAGCTTCCTGCGCCAGATAATTTTGCCGCGCCACATCGATATCCCGTTCTGAAAACGGGTTTACTTTCGCCTAGCTGCCGCGTGCGTAACGCTGATACTCTTTAGCGAATTTATCCCGCGTGACCTTTGCCTGCTGGGTATTCGCCGCCATCTCATCTAACTCTGCGCCCAATGCCCGTTGCTTATGTTCTGCGGTGACGATATCCGCCATCAGCCGATCCACCCGCGCCTGATAACGCGTCGGGTCCAGTCGGAACAGCACTTCGCCTTTTTTAATCAGCGTATTTTTCTTATCCGTCACTTCAATCACCACGCCTGTCACCTGCGGGACAACAGGAATGGAAATAACCGCTTTTTGCGCTTTAAAGGTGTATGGATGGTTATAGTTCATTAATAGAATTAAGCCGCTGACAATAAATATGCCGCCCAGTGCCGCAGTAGGGATGGTCCATTTATTCACGGGGATTTTAAAAATTTTAAACATTGCCCATGCGAAAGCCACATAGGTCAAAATAATCAGTAAATCCATAAATATTACTCGGTAGAAGGAGCTTTCATATCGGCGAGCTGTTTCTCCAGCCCGGCAATACGCTGTTGCAGTTGCACAACGGATGAATCATGGTTTTGCATTCCCCATCCCCGCTCCGGGCGGTAAAGCGTGGCCCAAATCCACAAAAAGGGCCAGATAACGTGCAGCGTAAAAAGACTCACCCAACCAGCAACATGAATGGCATCGGCATGAGGATGATTACGTTTTTTCGCTATCAGGTAGGGAATATCATGTAAAATAATAATCCCATAGAAGATCACCAGAAATACAAAAATAAGCACTCCCAGTGCAAAATAATCCAGGAACATATTTTCCTCAGAGAATATAAAAAAGAACAATTAACGCATATTATGAAATGCCATGATGCAGTGCAATTTTCTTATTTATATAACGACATATTATTTTTTATATACTTTCTGAAATGTGCTGTCTGGTTTTTCAACAGGCCGAGGTTTATCATATTGAAATAATGGAACTATTGGCCAAGCTAATGAATAACTCCAGTAAAACATCCACAGTACAGATTAAGTGTATTAAACCTTCAATTATCTACCGTTTATTATTGATTGGTCTCGGAACACCAATGGTGATTTACGGCCTGGTTCGCCCGCTCACCATCGAAACGCGAGATTAAACTCCTGGCAAAACACGCCCCAGAAACGCACTTCTGTTGGCGTAGTCTGGGTTATTGCGCACGTAGGTTTAAAACGTAAATTGTAACAACGTGCGCTTTGTTTATGCCGGATGCGGCGTGTACGCCTTATCCGGCCTACGGTCAGGTCCCCGTAGGCATGATAAGACGCGTAAGCGTCGCATCAGGCAATGAATACCCGATGCGATCAGCTTCTTACATCAGAACAGCCCCAACGGTTTATCCGAGTAGCTCACCAGCAGACACTTGGTTTGCTGATAATGCTCCAGCATCATCTTATGGGTTTCGCGTCCGATGCCCGACTGTTTGTAGCCGCCAAACGCTGCGTGTGCCGGGTAGGCATGATAACAGTTGGTCCACACGCGTCCGGCCTGAATGCCGCGCCCCATCTTATAGGCCAGATTGCCGTTGCGACTCCAGACGCCTGCGCCCAGGCCATATTGCGTGTCGTTCGCCAGCTCCAGCGCCTCATCCATCGTTTTGAAGGTGGTTACCGCCAGCACCGGGCCAAATATTTCTTCCTGGAAAACACGCATATTGTTCTGACCAAACAGGATAGTCGGTTCAAGGTAATAACCGTCTTTCAGCTCGCCTTCCAGCAACTTGCGCCGCCCGCCGGTGAGCACATCTGCGCCCTCTTTTTTACCGATATCAATGTAATTGAGGATGGTTTCCAGTTGCCCGTGAGAAACCTGCGCGCCCATTTGCGTCACACTGTCGAGCGGGTTACCGCTACGAATACTTTCAACACGGCGGATGGCGCGTTCCATGAAGCGTTCGTAGATAGACTCTTGCACTAAAGCACGGCTTGGGCAGGTACAGACTTCGCCCTGGTTAAAAGCAAACAATGCAAAGCCTTCCAGCGCCTTATCGAAAAAGGCATCTTCTTCATCCATCACGTCAGCAAAGAAGATATTTGGCGATTTGCCGCCCAGCTCCAGGGTTACTGGAATAATGTTTTGCGTGGCGTACTGCATAATCTGCTGACCCACTTCCGTTGAGCCAGTAAATGCCACTTTGGCGATGCGTTTCGAGGTCGCCAGATATTCGCCAATTTCGCCGCCCGCACCGTTGACCACGTTCACCACGCCCGGCGGCAGTAAATCACCGACGATTTCCATTAGCAGCAGTACAGAAAGCGGGGTAAGTCGTGCGGGTTTCAGCACCACGCAGTTGCCCGCCGCCAGCGCGGGAGCCATTTTCCAGCTCGCCATCAGCAGCGGGAAGTTCCACGGGATAATCTGCCCCACCACACCTAACGGTTCGTGGAAGTGATAAGCCACGGTTTCGCTATCAACTTCACTGATCCCGCCTTCCTGCGCCCGAATACACGAGGCGAAATAGCGGAAATGGTCAATCGCCAGCGGCACATCGGCAGCACTGGTTTCGCGAATGGGTTTGCCGTTATCCCAGGTTTCAGCCGTCGCTAACAGCTCGAGGTTCTGCTCCATCCGATCGGCAATCTTGAACAGAATCGCTGCGCGATCCTGCACCGAGGTATGCGCCCATTTATCTTTCACTTTATGCGCAGCATCCAGCGCCAGATCGATATCTCGTTTGCCCGAAGACGCCACTTCGCACAACAACTGCCCGGTTACCGGCGTCAGGTTCTGGTAATACTCGCCATCGGCGGGCGCGACCCACTCGCCGCCAATAAAGTTGTCATAGCGGGCTTTTAACTTGAGGGGGAAACCATACTCGCCGGGCTTAATCTGTGCTGAAGGGGGATTGTTGGTCATGATCGTCTCCTTGCGGTGTGAGGTATAACAAGGGTAGACGTGACTGGCGAAATCTTCGCCAGTCGGTAACAGCTTTACGACGGCTATCACGAATTTACTGGCAAGGACTACAGCGGGTAATGTGCGACGTACACTACTTGCTGGTCATTAATTTTCTTCTCTTGCGCAAATCCTTCTTTAACAATCGTCCGTAAATCAGTTCGCGCTGTATTATCAGAGACGCCCAGACTCGCGCTGGTTTCAGAAACTGTGTACTCTTTCCCCGGATTGGCGAGCATCACATTCAGAAGCGTCACCTGACGCGGATTCAGTCGCCTAAGCACACCAGAACTGAACAATAGGCGGTCAAGTTTTGCGCTTCGTTGCATAATTTCATCAATATGCTGCTGCCAGTTTTGCACAGCACGTTTAATGACACCCGCCTGATATTCAAGGAAATAAGTCAGATCCATACCATCTGATTCAGTGTACTGGTAGCTGGCGGCATATTTGACTGGTGCAACATGAAGCAAACGGCTGATGGAAATATATTTAAAGACATCGTAGCCCGATTTCAGCATATACCAGTAAAACAGCGCCCGACTGGTGCGCCCGTTGCCATCGCGAAACGGATGCTCATGGGCCAGCATAAAATGCAGAATGCAGGCGCGGACCAGCGGGTGAATATACCCTTCATGGCTGTTTAACCACTGGCAAACTTTTTCCAGTCGTTCCGGCAACAATGCCGCAGCGGGCGGTTGATGCACAATATTGCCGTCATAATCGGCGATCACGACATCATCTGTTTCACGAAATTCACCCGGACGATATTTCGCGTCATTTATTCCTCCCATACCAATAGCATGTAACTGACGTATAAGCGCAGGTGTAAGCTGTTCTGTCAGTAATTGCGGAATTTCCGCCATCAGCCGGGCATTTCCCGCAATCATATGCTCGTCTTCAGTGCGCGGCGCCCGCCCTGTTTCCAGCATTTTTCTCGCCACCAGCGTCGTGGTATTCGCACCTTCCAGTTGGGAACTGGTGATCGGCTCTTCCAGGCGTAACTGGCTTAACTCGGCGCCCGCCCCGCGTAACCGTTCAGTCTGATCTTTCAGCGCCAGCGCGGTGGCATGTTTGTCGACAAGCTCGCACGCTTCTGCAATCACTGGCGTAATGTTGAATCCGGCCTGCTCACCCGCTTCATTGCAATAATTGATTCGCTGGATCGCCGCGTTGCGCGCCAGCCGGGTAAGCGTCCACGCCACTTCAATGTTTTCCCCTTTTTTGATGCGGTACTGCAACTCATCAAAAGGCAGATAACGTCCTTTTTCATCGGTAACACGGTTAAAGCGTAAGTGGGCCTGGAGTTCCTCACCCGATAAGTGTGATAAAGGAATCAGTCTGGGAGGTGATTTGATAGCCATTTGCTTATCTCAAAAAAGCGCAATATTGAGATAGTGTATAGCAGACTAAAGAAACTATCTCAAAAATCGCAAATTTTGAGATAGCGACTGACAACACGCCAGCCGCAGGAGAATGGGGATTACATTGCAGCGCGATAAATCGCCACAATTTCTTCTTCAGTTGCCTGAATCGGGTTAGTAAAGCCACAAGCGTCTTTCAGGGCATTGCTTGCCAGCTCCGGGAAATCTTCTTCTTTAACGTTCAGGTCACGCAGACCTGCCGGGATATCCACTTTCTTCGCCAGGTCGCGAATCGCGTTAATACAGGCTTCTGCCCCTTCAGCATCATTTTTACCTGTGACGTTAACGCCCATCGCCGCGGCGCAGTCACGCAAACGTGATGCAACAACTTTGCTGTTATATAACTGCACGTGCGGCAGCAGAATGGCATTACAAACGCCGTGCGGCAGATCGTAAAAGCCACCTAACTGATGCGCCATCGCATGAACATAACCCAGAGAAGCGTTATTGAATGCCATCCCTGCGAGGAACTGGGCATAAGCCATTGCTTCACGCGCTTTAGCGTTGCTGCCATCTTCGACGGCTAACGGTAGATTTTCCGCAATCATGGTCATTGCTTTCAGCGCGCAGGCATCCGTAATTGGCGTTGCCGCAATAGACACATACGCTTCGATGGCATGAGTGAGAGCATCCATCCCGGTAGCCGCGGTCAGTGACTTAGGCATACCGATCATCAGCGAGGAATCATTAACCGAAAACAGCGGGGTAACGTGTTTATCCACAATCGCCATTTTGATATGTCTCACTTCGTCGGTGATGATGCAAAAACGGGTCATTTCAGATGCTGTACCCGCCGTGGTATTAATGGCAATCATCGGCAACTGTGGTTTTGCAGAGCGGTCTACGCCTTCATAATCACGGATATCCCCACCGTTAGCGGCTACCAGTGCAATACCTTTTGCGCAGTCGTGAGGAGAACCGCCGCCTAAGGAGATCACGCTGTCGCAGTTATTTTCCTTCAACATTTTCAAACCTTCTGCGACATTCTTCGTGGTCGGATTAGGTTGGGTACCCTAATAAATAATGCTAAAAATATTGCGGTCATATAAGGCTTTTTGTACCTCTCCCGCCATACCTAATTTCGCTAGCATACTGTCAGTAACAATTAATATACGGCGAAAACCATATTCCGCCATCATATTCAGCGCATCTTTTAAAGAATCTTCGCCAATGACATTAACAGAAGGAATAAAAAATGTAGAAGCTGCCATAACAAACTCCAGAACGAGGATAAAAGGGCGGGCAGCTTACAGAGGATTTATATTTAAAAAGTTGATCGATATTATTCTTTTTAGAATCGTATATTAAAAAAAGCACATTAGACTCATGTTCTAATGCGCTTTTTCAAAATTTATAAGACTTTTAAAGTAATTCGTATTTAATATGAATTAATCATTATCTTATTTATGCGGAAATAATAATGCGTCGCGCAATAAATGATCATTTCCGCGACGCCGCGTAAAGCCAATGCGGTCAAAATATTCCAGGATTTGAATCGCCAGTTTTCGCCCAACCCCTAAGCGATCGCGGAAATCCGCCGCGCAGGTTGAACCACATTCCTGATCGAGATCGCGGATCATATTGGCAAACTCGACAATCCGATCGTTACGGTAATAACGATCTTTGACGATCGCGGTAATTATCCCCTGTTGGGCCGCCTGGCGTAGCGTCAGACGCATTGCCTGCTCGTCGGTTCCCGTCTCTTTTGCCAGGTCACGCACCCACCACGGCTCGTCACCAAACAGCGGCTCTGCTTTTTGCCAGATGGCCTGCTGCTCTTCGCTGAAGCCCGCTTTGTGATCTGGCAGATGCAACCAGCCGTGATGGCTGTGGATGTCGCCGCTTTCGCGCATCTTTTCAATCAGCAACAGTACCAGCGCTTCATCTTCCATTGGCAACGCCATACGTCGCAGACGTTCGCGCCCAGGACCAGGTTCATCGCGATGTTGCTCATGATAAGTCGCTAATGTGTCGAGAATTTTCCGCTGCCAGCGGGCGGCAACCGGCGCATTCAACAAGCTATAACCAGCCTGAATATAGCCAGGCTGTTGCAGCAGTTCGCGCATCCCTTCGCCGTTGAGCTGGCGCGCCCAGGCGAAATCCGCAAGGTTAACCGCACCGCGCTCCAGATGAACGGTCAGTGCGTCGGCATCACTTTGTGTGCGTGCCAGTGACGCCAGCCATTGCAGATATTCCGGCTTACGTTTACCCCGACGCGGCGGGTTAAGCATCACCACGCGCGCCCCCGCCAACGTGTTGCGGGCAGAGATATCGCGCAGCACCAGGCGATCGTTATCCGCCAGCCACAGCGGCGTGTCGAACACCAGTTCGGCAAGGTTATCTTCCAGCAGCGAAACGCGTCCCGTAACGTGGCTGGCGGCGTGGTGGATATGCAGCGGCTGCCACTGGGTCAGCGGTGTATGAGTTTGAAGCTCGACAATCACCCGTGTGAACGGCTCTGGCGGCACATCGGCAAGCAGCCAGTCGCCACGGTTAATCTGTTCTTTTTCCGCATCACCCGCGATGTTAAGCGCGATACGCTGCCCGGCATGGGCGGTTTCTGTTGGCTGGTTTTGCGCATGCAGCGCACGCACGCGCATCGGTTTATTTACACCCGTCAGCCATAGTGAATCGCCTACCTTCACTTCCCCGCTTAACGCCGTACCAGTGACCACCAGCCCGGCACCTTTTACGGTAAATGCGCGGTCGATAGCGAGGCGGAAACTATGTTGGCTGGCGTGTTCGCGTTCCGGCAACTGAAGCAGATGTTCACGCAGGGCATCAATTCCCCGTCCTTCGGTCGCTGCGGTGATAAACAATTTTGCCTCAGCAAAACCGTATTCCCGCAGCACCTCCTTTACCTGGCGTTCAACCTCATCAACACGCGCTTCGTCCACGCGATCGGCTTTGGTCAGTGCCACTGTCAGCATCGGGTTACCGGTCAGCTGCAAAATCGCCAGATGTTCACGGGTCTGTGCCATCACGCCGTCATCGCACGCCACCACCAACAGCGCGTGATCGATACCACCAACGCCCGCCAGCATGTTGGAAAGAAACTTTTCATGACCGGGAACGTCGATAAAACCAGGCACGCGACCATCCGGCTGCGGCCAGTAGGCATAGCCGAGATCGATGGTCATCCCACGCTTCTTTTCTTCCGGCAGACGGTCAGCATTTACGCCCGTAATCGCCTGTAATAACGTCGTTTTGCCGTGGTCAACGTGTCCGGCAGTCGCAATAATCATTTCAACAACATCTCCAAAAACCGTTGCTCATCTTCAAGGCAGCGTAGGTCCAGCCACAGACGCCCGTCGTAAATGCGCCCAATCACCGGAATCGGCAATTCACGCCAGCGAGCAGCTAATGACTCAAGGTGGCTACCGCGTCCGTCATGAGGCGTAAACGTCAATGCCGCGCTCGGCAGACGATCCACCGGCAGCGAACCACTGCCAATCTGCGAAAGGCATGGCATAACCTGTACCGCAAACTCCGCGCCATAGTGAGCGGCAAGGGGTGCCTGTAACCGTTGCGCCTGGATTTGAATGACCTCTGCGCTGCGAGTAAGCAGACGCAGGGTCGGTAATTTTTCACTCAGTGCTTCAGGGTGTAAATAAAGACGCAACGTGGCTTCCAGCGCCGCGAGAGTCATTTTATCTGCACGTAATGCACGTTTCAGCGGGTGACTCTGCAAACGCGCGATCATCTCTTTTTTACCAACGATAATCCCTGCCTGCGGCCCGCCTAACAGCTTGTCGCCGGAGAAGCTCACCAGACTGACGCCCGCCGCAATCAACTCCTGCGGCATCGGCTCTTTTGGCAAACCATACTGACTGAGATCCACCAGCGAACCACTGCCTAAATCAGTCACCACGGGAACATCCAGTTCTTTGCCGAGCGCCACCAGTTCCGCTTCGTCTATCGCTTTGGTGAAGCCTTGAATGCTGTAATTACTGGTATGCACCTTCATCAGCAGCGCGGTATTTTCATTCACTGCCTGACGATAATCATTCGCGTGCGTGCGGTTGGTGGTCCCCACTTCGTGTAGGGTGCAGCCCGCCTGGCGCATGACGTCAGGAATACGAAACGCGCCGCCAATCTCCACCAGTTCGCCGCGAGAAACCACCACTTCTTTACCACTGGCAGTTGCTGCCAACATCAATAACACCGCCGCCGCATTATTATTGACGATACAGGCATCTTCTGCGCCGGTGATGCGACATAACAACTGCGCCAGCGCACGATCGCGATGTCCGCGTCCGGCGTCATCCAGATCATATTCCAGCGTCACCGGCGAACGCATAACTTGCGTAACAGCCTCAACCGCCGCTTCCGCCTGCAATGCCCGCCCAAGGTTCGTATGCAGCACGGTTCCCGTCAGGTTGATCACCGGACGCAGCGCGCTCTGCGCCTCTTTCGCCAGACGAGCATCAACCTCTTGCGCCCAGTTTTCACACCATGCAGGCAGCGACTGGCTGTCACGAATCATTTCCCGCGCTTCGTCGAGCATTTGACGTAGCAACTCCACGACACGGGTATGACCATAAGTATCACGCAAAGAAAGGAAAGAGCTATCACGCAATAAGCGATCGATAGCTGGAAGTTGACTATAGAGGGAACGCGTTTCGGTTGTCATAGGAAACCAGGCTCATCAAGGCCCTCTCGCACGGAGAAGGGCGTTTAACATAACCACGGATTGTAACGTGAGATGGGTCAGGAGGACATATCGCGCATCAAGCCTTTGGCGGTTCGGTGCGAGCGAAGCTTTCGCGGCTAAAGAGATTCTCGACCAGTTTGACTAAGTGTGGGCGGTCCACACACCAGCCCGGCGCAACGCGGCGGAAATTGAGATACCCGACGGCACAGGCAATGGCGATAGTCGCCAGATTGACTGTATCAGTTTTGAGCGTGCCATCGACCAGATATCCTTCCAGCACATCCAGGCTGCGGTTGATTTTCTCCCGCTGGCGTAACAATTCATCTTCAGACTGCTGCGCCGCCGGACGCGCCCGTTCGCGCACCGATACCAGCCCGGCATCCATAATGCCGTCGGCCAGCGCCTCAATTTTGCGCACTCGCAACGATTCCAAAGGGTCGCGTGGCAACATCGCCGGAGCGACATTCATTAATTCAATATATTCAGCGATGATCGGCGAATCAAACCAGCATTCGCCATCTTCGGTCACCAGCACCGGCACTTTCCCTAACGGGTTAAATTGCGCCACGCCATTGTCCGCCTTATAGGGCAGTTCATTAATAAATTCGAAAGTTATGCCCTTTTCTAACAACAGAATAGAAAGTTTGCGTACAAACGGGCTGGTGTAGCTACCGACGAGTTTCATGCCGAGTCCTTTGTGCGAGGAAAAATATCAGTATGGCCCAGGCTCACGCAAAACACAGGTGATATAAGTCTCAATGATCCAAATAAAGATAATGCATCCAACTGGTCATTCTTAGCAGTACCTTCCGCATCACCGAAACATGGCTGAAATGGTCGGAGTAAACTGCCACCTGGGCGTAGATGCCGTCGGGTAAGGCATCGATATCATCGTTAGGGTCCAGTTCAATGGTTCCCAGCACACCGTCCGTGCCGGGCACGACCGTTAATGATTGCAGTACCCCCTGCGCCTGATACGAACCGCCTGGCACGACAGGTAAAATACTGGTCAGTTTGCCGTGGAACACCTGCCCAGGTAGCGCGTTAAACACTACTTCCGCATCATCGCCGGGTTTCAGACGTAACAGCGAGTTTTGCCGAAATTGGGCGACAATTTGCCGTTTTTGCTCAGGGATGAAAACCATAACCGGACGCAGCGGCAAGGCAGCTGCGTATGTACCTGGGCGGATCAGTACCTGAGTAACGTAGCCATTGCTTGGCGCGCGAATGACGGTCTGCTCAAGGTTATATTTTGCTTCAGTAAGTTGCGCTCTTAAGCTCACAATCTGCGATTGCTCACCGTTGACCATGCTGTCGAGCTGGCTCTGGATCTGCGCCTGCTCCGCCACCGAGCCTTTCACTAACGCATCCTGCGCGAGAAAATTCTGCCGCGCATCGTCGATGTCACGTTCCGAGAACGGATTCACTGCCGCCTGGCTGCCTTTCAGGTAGCGTTGATAATTTTTAAACAGCCGATCGCGCTCCGCTGAAACCTGAGTGGTGTTAGCCTGCGCTTCAGTGAGCTGCGCCCGCAGCGTTTTGATGTTATGCGTCGCCGTCATCAGATCAGCCTGAAGTCTGTCTACTCGCGCCTGGTAACGTACCGGGTCGAGCTTAAAAAGCACCTCGCCCTTCTGAATAAGCTGATTATTTTTATCGGTGACTTCAGTCACGATCCCCGTCACCTGTGGCGTAATGGGGATAGCTATCACTGCCTTTTGCGCCGTAAAAGTGTAAGGATGGTTGTAGTTCATCAACAAAATCAGACCACTCACCAAAAACACACCGCCGAGCGCCGCCGTCGCCAGCGTCCACTGATTCACCGGAATGCGGAAGATTTTAAATACTGCCCACGCCAGCGCCACGTAAGTTAAGACAATCAACAGATCCATGATTAGATCTCCGGAAACGTGGAGTAGTCAGGTTTTTTCTCGGCGGCGAGTTGATGTTCCAGCCGGGAGATACGGTCAGAAAGCGCAGCGATGTCCGGGTCAGGCGCCCTCTCTTGCGGCGTAGTATGCGACTGCATGCCCCAGCCGCGCTCTGGCTGGTAGAGCGTCGCCCAGATCCACAGGAACGGCCAGATAACGTGCAGAGTAAACAGGCTCACCCAGCCCGCCGTATGAATAGCGTCGGCATGGGGATGGTTGCGCTTTTTGGCAATCAGATAAGGGATGTCATGTATCGCGATGATTCCATAAAAAATCACCAGAAAGACGAAGATCAGCACTCCCAACGCGAAATAGTTTAGAAACATAGCTGCCTCGAATTCACGCTTATCAGAGTTGTTATGGGCTGGCAGCCAGATACGCGTCGGGCTGATTATTTGACAATAATCCGGGTTTGCGATTCTCGCCATCACACCGAAGAATAATTTTAAGAAGCGATGAGTTGCTTAGTTACATAACGATTTTATGACTAAGGCATAACATGCTGTAGATCACATCAGGTGAACGCCGTGAGAAAATATCTTGTGATTCAGATCACAAAGATTCAACAAACCGTCAAAATAAAAATGTGACATTACTCACATTTAAATGCCATTTTTAGCGAAAATCGCCGTCTTGTTGCTTTTTTACACAAGCGTTTTGTGATGAACATCACGTCAATTACCTCTCTACCCCCTATATTTATGTGACTGACATCACACAAAAGACCATCAACTGGACAGTTAACCGATTCAGTGCCAGATTTCGCAGTATCTACAAGGTCCGGCTACCTCTGCCGCCACATTAACAAAAAACCTCGGGCTTCCAGCCTGCGCGACAGCAAACATAAGAAGGGGTGTTTTTATGTCATCCGATATTAAGATCAAAGTGCAAAGCTTTGGTCGTTTCCTCAGCAACATGGTGATGCCGAATATCGGCGCGTTTATCGCGTGGGGTATCATCACCGCGTTATTTATTCCAACAGGGTGGTTACCGAACGAAACGCTGGCGAAGCTGGTCGGGCCGATGATCACCTATCTCCTGCCGCTGCTGATCGGTTATACCGGTGGTAAGCTGGTAGGCGGCGAACGTGGCGGCGTAGTCGGTGCCATCACCACCATGGGCGTTATCGTCGGCGCAGATATGCCGATGTTCCTCGGTTCTATGATTGCAGGTCCGCTGGGTGGCTGGTGCATTAAGCATTTCGACCGCTGGGTAGACGGTAAAATCAAATCCGGTTTTGAGATGCTGGTGAACAACTTCTCTGCCGGTATCATGGGGATGATCCTCGCTATTCTGGCATTCATGGGGATTGGTCCGCTGGTTGAAGCCCTGTCCAAAATGCTGGCTGCGGGCGTTAACTTCATGGTTGTCCATGACATGCTGCCGCTGGCGTCCATCTTTGTTGAGCCAGCGAAAATCCTGTTCCTCAACAACGCCATTAACCACGGTATCTTCTCGCCGCTGGGTATTCAGCAGTCCCATGAGATGGGTAAATCCATCTTCTTCCTGATTGAAGCTAACCCGGGTCCGGGTATGGGCGTGCTGCTGGCGTACATGTTCTTTGGTCGTGGTAGCGCTAAACAGTCTGCGGGCGGTGCGGCAATCATCCACTTCCTGGGTGGTATCCACGAAATTTACTTCCCGTATGTGTTGATGAATCCGCGTCTGATTCTGGCCGTTATCCTCGGCGGTATGACTGGCGTGTTCACGCTGACTATTCTGGGCGGTGGTCTGGTTTCTCCGGCATCTCCGGGTTCTATCCTCGCGGTACTGGCGATGACGCCAAAAGGTGCTTACTTCGCTAACATCGCAGGTGTGTGTGCGGCGATGGCAGTGTCCTTCGTTGTCTCTGCTATTTTGCTGAAAACCAGCAAAGTAAAAGAAGAAGATGATATTGAAGCTGCAGCACGTCGCGTTCAGGAAATGAAAGCTGAGTCTAAAGGCGCGTCTCCGCTGTCTGCTGGCGATGTGACTAACGACCTGAGCCACGTACGTAAAATCATCGTTGCCTGTGATGCCGGTATGGGTTCCAGTGCGATGGGCGCAGGTGTGCTGCGTAAGAAAATTCAGGATGCAGGTCTGTCGCAGATTTCAGTTACCAACAGCGCGATCAACAACCTGCCGCCGGATGTGGACCTGGTCATCACTCACCGTGATCTGACCGAACGCGCTATGCGCCAGGTTCCGCAGGCACAGCATATTTCGCTGACTAACTTCCTCGACAGCGGCCTGTACACCAGCCTGACTGAACGTCTGGTTGCTGCCCAGCGTCATACTGAAAACGAAGAGAAAGTAAAAGACAGCCTGAAAGACAGCTTTGACGATTCCAGCGCCAACTTGTTTAAGCTCGGTGCAGAGAACATCTTCCTCGGTCGCAAAGCGGCAACCAAAGAAGAAGCGATTCGTTTTGCTGGCGAACAACTGGTGAAAGGCGGTTATGTTGAGCCGGAATACGTACAGGCGATGCTGGATCGTGAAAAACTGACCCCGACTTATCTGGGTGAGTCTATCGCCGTGCCGCACGGTACGGTTGAAGCGAAAGATCGCGTGCTGAAAACGGGCGTGGTGTTCTGCCAGTACCCGGAAGGCGTGCGCTTCGGTGAAGAAGAAGATGACATTGCCCGTCTGGTGATTGGTATTGCAGCCCGTAACAACGAGCACATTCAGGTTATCACCAGCCTGACCAACGCACTGGATGATGAGTCCGTCATCGAGCGTCTGGCACACACCACCAGCGTGGATGAAGTGCTGGAACTGCTGGCAGGTCGTAAGTAATCCAGGCCCACCCTCTCCACATGGAGACGGTGGGGCTGATTGCCTGATGCGCTTCGCTTATCAGGCCTACAAAACAAAGCGCAGTTTGTTGAGTTTGCACGATTGTAGGCCGGATAAGGCGTTTACGCCGCATCCGGCGCTGCCCCTCTCCACATGGAGAGGGTTTGGGTGAGGGAAATGCCTCACCCCAGCCTCTCGGGTAAAAACATTGATGAAGGTTAATACTATGAAAGCATTACATTTTGGCGCAGGTAATATCGGTCGTGGCTTTATCGGTAAACTGCTGGCGGACGCGGGTATCCAACTGACGTTTGCCGATGTAAATCAGGTGGTGCTTGATGCCCTGAATGCCCGTCATAGCTATCAGGTTCATGTGGTCGGCGAAACCGAGCAGGTGGATACCGTTTCCGGTGTAAATGCCGTCAGCAGCATTGGTGATGATGTCGTTGATCTGATTGCTCAGGTTGATTTGGTCACTACCGCCGTTGGCCCGGTCGTGCTGGAACGTATAGCTCCTGCCATCGCCAAAGGGCTGGTGAAACGTAAAGAACAAGGTAATGAATCCCCGCTGAACATCATCGCCTGTGAAAACATGGTACGCGGCACCACGCAGCTGAAAGGCCATGTGATGAACGCCCTGCCGGAAGACGCCAAAGCGTGGGTAGAAGAGCATGTTGGCTTTGTCGATTCCGCCGTTGACCGCATCGTACCGCCTTCCGCTTCTGCAACTAACGATCCGCTGGAAGTCACGGTAGAAACCTTCAGCGAATGGATTGTTGATAAAACCCAGTTCAAAGGCACACTGCCGGACATCCCAGGTATGGAATTAACAGACAACCTGATGGCATTTGTCGAACGTAAACTCTTCACCCTGAACACCGGTCATGCTATAACCGCGTACCTCGGAAAACTGGCGGGCCATCAGACCATTCGTGATGCGATTCTCGACGAGAAAATCCGTGCAGTGGTAAAAGGTGCGATGGAAGAAAGCGGTGCGGTACTGATCAAGCGCTATGGCTTTGATGCTGACAAACATGCAGCGTACATCCAGAAAATCCTCGGTCGTTTTGAAAACCCGTATCTGAAGGATGATGTGGAGCGCGTAGGGCGTCAGCCGCTGCGTAAACTGAGCGCTGGTGACCGCCTGGTAAAACCGCTGTTGGGTACGCTGGAGTATGGTTTGCCGCACAAAAACCTGATTGAAGGTATCGCCGCTGCAATGCACTTCCGTAGTGAAGATGATCCGCAGGCGCAGGAACTGGCGGCGCTGATTACCGAGAAAGGCCCGCAGGAAGCGCTGGCGCAAATTTCCGGGCTTGATGCTAACAGCGAGGTAGTCGCTGAAGCAGTCACGGCTTATAACGCAAAATAATGGTAGACCAGGCGCAGAAAACCCTGCGCCTGAACAACAGATTGTCAGATATGCAGGCAACAATGGAACAAACCCAGGCCTTTGAAAACCGTGTGCTTGAGCGTCTGAATGCTGGCAAAACCGTGCGAAGCTTTTTGATCACCGCCGTTGATCTCCTGACCGAGGCGGTGAATCTTCTGGTGCTTCAGGTATTCCGCAAAGACGATTACGCGGTGAAGTATGCTGTAGAACCGTTACTCGACGGCGATGGTCCGCTGGGCGACCTTTCCGTGCGCTTAAAGCTGATTTATGGGCTTGGCGTGATTAGCCGCAACGAATATGAAGATGCGGAACTCTTGATGGCGCTACGTGAAGAGCTGAATCACGACGGTAACGAATACGCCTTTACCGATGATGAAATTATTGGGCCATTTGGCGAGCTGCACTGCGTGGCGGCGATCCCACCGCCGCCACAATTTGAACCAACGGATTCCAGTTTGTATGCGATGCAAATTCAGCGTTACCAACAAGCTGTGCGTTCAACAATGGTCCTTTCACTGACAGAGCTGATTTCCAAAATCAGCTTAAAAAAAGCCTTTCAAAAGTAAGCGATTACTGCTTCTCAACCTGCTTCGGCTGATAAAGTCGGCGATAATATTCCAGACGCTGGAGATATAACGGCACGCTTTCCTCAGGTATATCGGACGGAATCGCGTTACGAGGGGGAAGTTTATTCAGATACTCCCGAAACGCCTGACTTGATGCCATGAAATCTACGGCTTTATCGATAAAAAGCGGAACGTTTTCACCTATTTTGCCCATCATAATATCTCCGTATTACCCCGCGCCGGGAATGCGCGGCCGCCAATTTTAGTTTAGATCCCGAACTGAATGACATTAAGGAAAACGTGCGAAATCCACAACGCCCTCCCCCAACAACAAAGAATACTCTTATTAATCAATAAATTATGAAATTTACGAACACAAGATTTGTTGCCCAACAAAACTATTACAACACCATCAGTTGTGAACAAAGCACCCCGTCGCGCATACTAGGGACTATAAATTTATCTTTATCAGAAGCCATCACATGAAAGAAGTCGAAAAAAACGAAATCAAACGTCTCAGCGATCGTCTGGACGCCATCCGCCACCAGCAGGCTGACCTGTCGCTGGTTGAAGCCGCAGACAAATATGCCGAGCTGGAAAAAGAGAAAGCCACGCTGGAAGCTGAAATTGCGCGTCTGCGCGAAGTTCATAGCCAGAAACTCAGTAAAGAAGCACAAAAGCTGATGAAGATGCCGTTCCAGCGCGCGATTACCAAAAAAGAACAAGCTGATATGGGCAAGCTGAAGAAGAGTGTTCGCGGACTGGTGGTTGTGCACCCAATGACCGCACTGGGCCGTGAAATGGGCCTGGAAGAGATGACAGGGTTCTCAAAGACTGCCTTCTGATCAATGTAATCACCGCTTCCTCTATTTTTACTCGCTCCTGCTGACACATGCAGGAGCTGGTTTCAGATACCGAATATCGTTAACATTCTTAACATTGCATGTTCAATGTTGCCCGCTCGCTTGCCTCATTGTCACAGGCTAAATTCTGAAAATATTCTGCGTAATAAAAGCACTATATATAAATATTAAATATGATTATTCGTGTATTAATGCTTAATTATTTATATTTTCCAACCATCATCACATTTATTTTCCCAAAACATCCACCATACAAATATTAACGTCTTACCCTCCTCACTTTTACTCCGTTAACCATTTGACATTGATTGACACCGATCATTAAAATTCGCACGATTTACTCATTATCATCGACAAACCTAAACAATTTGACATTTAATAACACATTCTCAATGCCCATTAACTCAAAAATTCTCTCATATATTTTTATTGTGAATGTAAAACATTAAATCATTCATATAAAAAATAATTATATCGTAGTCATCAACGCATCAGG
Organism: Escherichia sp. E4702; assembly: GCF_963883545.1. NCBI lineage: Bacteria > Pseudomonadati > Pseudomonadota > Gammaproteobacteria > Enterobacterales > Enterobacteriaceae > Escherichia > Escherichia sp. E4702. The sequence goes on from NZ_CAWORF010000033.1 coordinate 45,781, forward strand.
ATTATGAAAAGGAATTCATCCTATGAGCATAAAAAAAGCACTATTAAGCATGTTAACAATATCATCACTCTGCGCATTAACGGGGTGTGACTATATTGAAAAAGTAAACTCAATCGACCAGTTTGCCAAACAGCAAGCGTTGCAACAAAGTCAAATAGACGCGCTAAAAAAGCAGCAAGAACAATATAAAAGTAAAATTGAACTTTTTGAAAAACAACAAAATAGCATCATAACCAGTACCCAAACGCTTGCCAGCGTCGTGAAATCAGTCAAGGACAAGCAGGATGAATTCGTCTTCACTGAATTTAACCCAGCACAAACACAATACTTCATTTTAAATAACGGCTCAGTCGGTTTAGCAGGACGAATATTGTCTATTGATGCCGTGGAAAATGGCAGCGTCATTCGTATTTCACTGGTCAACTTATTAAGCGTTCCCGTATCTAATATTGGTTTCCATGCCACGTGGGGAAATGAAAAACCTGCCGATACTAAAGACTTAGCCAAATGGCAACAATTGCTTTTCAGCACCTCAATGAACTCCTCACTGAAATTATTACCAGGTCAATGGCAAGACATTAACCTGACGTTGAAAGGCGTATCACCCAATAATTTGAAATACCTGAAACTCGCCATCAATATGGCAAATCTTCAGTTCGACGACCTTCACTCTGCTGCATCTCAGCAGCGAAAAAGCAAAAAATAAATGCAGCTTCTGCGCTTATATCAAGGAATAGAGAGCATCAATAATGAACAAAATATTTAAAGTTATCTGGAATCCGGCAACGGGCAGTTACAGCGTTGCCAGCGAAACGGCAAAAAGCCGTGGCAAGAAATCCGGGCGCAGTAAGCTGTTAATTTCTGCTGTGGTTGCGGGTGGGTTGTTGTCGCCATTTGCATATGCAGATAATGCAACTGGTACTCCTGTTGTACCAACAGGTCATAATAGTGGTAATGGATGGGTGGCTATCGGGGAAGGCTCAACAGCAAGCCAGCACACAGGTCTCGACGGTGCATCGACTGCTATAGGGAATCTTGCCAGCGCTTTGGGTAAATATAGTACGTCAATAGGTGCCAGAAGTTCTGCTGACGGCGATGCGTCAACAGCGTTGGGGGTGAAGGCGAATGCCAGTGGCGACAGAAGTACAGCTATAGGGGCGTCGGCCAAAGCAAGTGGCGGCCACTCTATGGCAGTAGGGGTCACAGCAAAAGCATTCGGAGATGAGTCATTGGCATTTGGTCATGGCAGCGTAGCCGGTGTGGCCGCCGATCTCGCCAACAATGAATCCGGTAAGCATTATGCGGCGGCATTCGGCACTAACAGCACCGCGACAGGCGAAAAAAGCCTTGCATTAGGTTACAAAAGTTCCAGTTCTGCACAATATAGTGTCGCCATAGGTGCAGACGCCAGTGCAGAAGGCGTTGATGCGATTGCCGCAGGTCGTGAGAGTGAAGCTAAAGGCACAGACAGCCTGGCATTAGGCAGACTATCACTTGCCAGTGCAGCGAACGCTATTGCAATTGGTGCAGACAGCGAAGCTGGTGAAAATGCGACGGCGGTTGGCTTTAACGCGGATGCGACAGGGAAATCCAGCCTGGCGCTGGGAGACAATGCCAGTGCTGGAGAAACCAACTCCATCGCTATAGGTCAAAACAGCAGAGCAACCAAAGTTGGTTCAATTGCACTGGGCAGTGGCAGCACTTCAGCGGGTGAGAACGCCATTGCACTGGGCAACGACAGTAACGCGGGGGGCAAAAGCAGCCTTGCTTTCGGTGTTGGCGCCAGCGCAAATGGTGATAACGCAGTCGCCATTGGTGCAAATTCCATAGCTGATGCAGACAATACTGTATCTGTAGGTAGCCTCGGTTCAGAGCGCAAAATAGTCAATATGGGTAAAGGTGACATCAATAAAGACAGCACCGATGCCATTAACGGATCACAACTTTATGCCATCAGTAAGTCTGTTTCTGACAGACTCGGAGGATTTCATGCTGATCCTAATAATGTTATAAACTCTGACGGGACGCTTAAAGCCCCCACATATTATCTACAAAGCGGCCAGTACAATAACGTGGGAGAGGCTCTCCAGGGCATCGATAATAACACGTTACACTGGGACGAAAAAAACAAGAAATACAGCGCCAGCCATACCACCTTTAATACCGATGGCTCAAAGAAAAACTCCCTGGCACAAAGCGTCATTACTGACGTCGCTGATGGTCTGATTAGTGAAGACAGCTTTGAGGCCGTGAACGGCTCGCAGTTGTATGACCTGAAGCAAGACTCTCTGCTCTGGGATTCCAATGCTGGCGCATTCAGTGCGGCTCATGGTGATCCAAGTACGGTCAGCAAAATTACCAACCTCGATGCTGGAACGATATCCTCAACCAGCACCGACGCCATTAATGGTACACAACTCCAAAGCACTGCGAAAACCATTACGTCCTATTTGGGCGGCGGCGCAACAATGAGTGATACGGGTGTATTTGCTGCACCAACCTATAACATTGGTGGTCAGGACTACCACAACGTTGGCGGCGCTCTGGAGGCGCTTGAGGACGATGCTCTGTTCTGGGATGCAACCGCTAAATCCAATGCTGGCGCATTCAGTGCAGGACATGGAAAAGACAACTCTCCGAGCATTATTACCAACGTCGCTGATGGTGTGATTGATGGTAATAGTTCTGATGCCGTGAACGGCTCTCAGTTGTATGACCTGAAGCAAGACTCTCTGCTCTGGGATTCCAATGCTGGCGCATTCAGTGCAGGACATGGAAAAGACAACTCTCCGAGCATTATTACCAACGTCGCTAATGGAGCAGTATCATCAACCAGCACTGACGCGGTTAACGGTTCACAACTGAATACCACCAATAACAACGTCAGCGCCCTGACCAGCACTGTCGAAGGTATCGACGGCACAGTGGATAGCCACACCCTGAGCATTGATGCACTTGAAGACGACGCGCTGCAGTGGGATAGTTCTTCCTTCAGCGCCAAACACGGCCCTAACGGTACTGACAGCAAAATCACCAACTTACTGGCAGGTACCGTATCTTCCACCAGCACCGATGCCATTAATGGCTCACAACTTTATAGTTTAGCTGATTCCTTTACGACCTATCTTGGCGGTGGTGCCGATATCAGCGATACGGGCGAATTAACCGGACCAACCTACACTATTGGTGGTAAGGCCTACACTAACGTCGGTGCTGCACTGGAAGCCATTAACACGTCATTTAGCGCTTCGCTCGGTGATGCTCTGCTCTGGGATACTACCGCCAATAAATTCAGCGCCAAACACGGTGGCACCGCCAGCGTCATTACTGACGTCGCAGATGGTGTAGTTTCTAATAACAGCAGCGATGCCATTAACGGTTCGCAACTCTACGACACCAATAAGTACATTGCTGATGCCCTGGGGGGTAACGCAAAAGTTAACGCTGACGGTTCTATCGCTGCGCCAACTTATACAATCGCGGGTGGAAGTTACAACAACGTCGGTGAAGCTCTGGATGCGCTCGATGATAATGCCCTGCTGTGGGATGACGCTGCGGGTGCCTACAGCGCCAACCATAAAGGCAACGCCAGCAAAATCACCAATGTGGCTGATGGTCTGATTGAAGCGGGTAGCACCGACGCCGTCAACGGTTCCCAACTGAATGCCGCTAACCTGCTGATCGAGCAGAATAGCCAAATCATCAATCAGCTTGCTGGTAACACCGACACGACGTACATCGCAGAGAATGGTGCAGGTATTAACTATGTGCGTACCAACGACGACGGCTTAGCGTTCAACGACGCCAGCGCGCAGGGTGTTGGCGCTACAGCAGTGGGTTATAACGCTGTTGCCTCTCGTGACAGCAGCGTAGCCGTGGGTTATAACGCTTTTGCCTCTGGTAACAGCAGCGTAGCCATTGGTCAGGACAGCATTAGCGAAGTTGACACGGGTATCGCCCTGGGTAGCAGCTCTGTTTCCGAACGTGTGATTGTTAAAGGTTCTCGTAACACCAGCGTAACGGAAAATGGCGTAGAGATTGGCTACGACACCACTGACGGTGAATTACTCGGCGCATTGTCGATTGGTGATGATGGCAAGTACCGTCAAATCATCAACGTAGCCGATGGTTCCGAAGCCCATGACGCCGTTACGGTTCGCCAGTTGCAGAATGCCATTGGTGCAGTCGCTACCACGCCGACCAAATACTTCCACGCTAACTCAACGGCTGAAGATTCACTGGCAGTCGGTGAAGACTCGCTGGCAATGGGTGCGAAAACCATCGTTAATGGTAACGCCGGTATTGGTATCGGCTTGAACACTCTGGTTCTGGCAGATGCGATCAACGGTATTGCTATCGGCAGTAACGCACGCGCAAACCATGCAAACAGTATTGCAATGGGTAATGGTTCTCAGACTACCCGTGGCGCGCAGACTGGCTACACCGGTTACAACATGGATGCACCGCAGAACTCTGTGGGCGAATTCTCTGTGGGCAGTGAAGACGGTCAACGTCAGATTACCAACGTCGCAGCAGGTTCAGCGGATACCGATGCGGTTAACGTTGGGCAGCTGAAAGTCACCGACGAGCGTGTGGCGCAAAACACCCAGAGCATTACTAACCTGAATACCCAGGTCACGAATCTGGATACACGCGTCACCAATATCGAAAACGGTATTGGCGATATCGTGACTACCGGTAGCACCAAATACTTCAAGACCAACACGACAGGTGTTGATGCCAACGCGCAGGGTCAAGATAGTGTCGCGATTGGTTCCGGTTCCATTGCTGCCGCTGATAACAGCGTCGCACTGGGTACAGGCTCCGTGGCAAATGAAGAAAATACGATTTCCGTAGGTTCTTCCACTAATCAACGCCGTATTACTAACGTTGCCGCAGGTAAAAACGCTACTGACGCGGTTAACGTTGCGCAGTTGAAGTCTTCTGAAGCGGGTGGCGTGCGCTACGACACCAAATCTGACGGTTCTGTTGACTACAGCAGCATTACCCTCGGTGGTGGCAGTGGCGGTACGACTCGTATCAGCAACGTTTCCGCTGGCGTGAACAACAACGACGCGGTGAACTACGCGCAGTTGAAGCAAAGCGTGCAAGAAACGAAGCAATACACCGATCAGCGCATGGTTGAGATGGATAACAAACTGTCCAAAACTGAAAGCAAGCTGAGTGGTGGTATCGCTTCTGCAATGGCGATGACCGGTCTGCCGCAGGCTTACACGCCGGGTGCCAGCATGGCCTCTATTGGTGGCGGTACTTACAACGGTGAATCAGCTGTTGCTTTAGGTGTGTCGATGGTTAGCGCCAATGGTCGTTGGGTCTACAAATTACAAGGTAGTACCAATAGCCAGGGTGAATACTCCGCCGCACTCGGTGCCGGTATTCAGTGGTAATCATCCATTAACGAATGGGTAAACGCCAAATTGCCTGATGCGTTACGCGCATCAGGCCTACAGGAGGATGCTGCACATTCCTGTAGGCCGGATAAGGCGTTCACGCCGCATCCGGCAATGGTGACAAATGCCTGATGCGACGCTTGCGCGTCTTATCAGGCCTACAAATTCTCGCGCCATCCGTAGGCCGGATAAGCGCTCCGGGTCAACAATCTAAGGGCAATTCTCTGATGAGGATTGCCCTTTTCTTTACCAGACATCTCCCCCCACAAAAATTGGCCCTACCAATTCTTCGCTTATCTGACCTCTGGTTCACAGTTCCCCAATTAAAACTCACATAACCGTTGCCAATTAATAACATTTGGTTAACCATTAATTGTCATTATCCCTACACTACAAAATTGGCAGTGCCACTTTTACACAACGTGTGACAAGGAGATGAGCAACAGACTCATTACACGATGTGCGTGGACTCCAGGAGACCTGCAATGAATCTCTGGCAACAAAACTATGATCCCGCCGGGAATATCTGGCTTTCCAGCCTGATAGCATCGCTTCCCATCCTGTTTTTCTTCTTTGCGCTGATTAAGCTCAAACTGAAAGGATACGTCGCCGCCACCTGGACGGTTGCCATCGCCCTGGCCGTGGCTTTGCTGTTCTATAAAATGCCGGTCGCCAACGCGCTGGCCTCGGTGGTTTATGGCTTCTTCTACGGTTTGTGGCCAATCGCGTGGATCATTATTGCGGCGGTGTTCGTCTATAAGATCTCGGTGAAAACCGGACAGTTTGACATTATCCGCTCGTCGATTCTTTCGATAACCCCAGACCAGCGTCTGCAAATGCTGATCGTCGGTTTCTGTTTCGGCGCATTTCTCGAAGGGGCTGCGGGCTTCGGCGCACCGGTGGCGATCACCGCCGCATTGCTGGTCGGCCTAGGCTTTAAACCTCTGTACGCCGCCGGACTGTGCCTGATTGTTAACACCGCGCCAGTGGCATTTGGTGCGATGGGTATTCCAATTCTGGTTGCCGGACAGGTAACAGGCATCGACAGCTTTGAGATCGGCCAGATGGTGGGTCGTCAGCTACCGTTTATGACCATTATCGTCCTGTTCTGGATCATGGCGATTATGGACGGCTGGCGCGGTATTAAAGAGACGTGGCCTGCGGTCGTGGTTGCAGGTGGTTCGTTTGCCATCGCACAGTATCTCAGCTCCAACTTCATTGGGCCGGAACTGCCGGACATTATCTCTTCGCTGGTATCGCTGCTCTGCCTGACACTGTTCCTCAAACGCTGGCAACCGGTACGCGTTTTCCGCTTCGGCGATCTGGGTGCATCGCAGGTTGATATGACGCTGGCTCACACAGGTTACACGGCGGGTCAGGTGCTGCGTGCCTGGACACCGTTCCTGTTCCTGACCGCCACCGTAACACTTTGGAGTATCCCGCCATTTAAAGCACTGTTCGCTTCGGGCGGCGCGCTGTATGAATGGGTGATCAACATTCCGGTGCCGTATCTCGACAAACTGGTTGCCCGTATGCCGCCGGTGGTCAGCGAGGCTACAGCCTACGCCGCCGTGTTTAAGTTTGACTGGTTCTCTGCCACCGGTACCGCCATTCTGTTTGCTGCGCTGCTCTCGGTTGTCTGGCTGAAGATGAAACCGTCTGACGCTCTCAGCACCTTCGGCAGCACGCTGAAAGAACTGGCGCTGCCCATCTACTCCATCGGTATGGTGCTGGCATTCGCCTTTATTTCGAACTATTCCGGGCTGTCGTCAACACTGGCGCTGGCACTGGCGCACACCGGTCATGCATTCACCTTCTTCTCGCCATTCCTCGGCTGGCTGGGGGTATTCCTGACCGGGTCGGATACGTCATCTAACGCTCTGTTTGCCGCTCTGCAAGCCACGGCCGCACAACAAATTGGCGTCTCTGACCTGTTGCTGGTTGCCGCCAATACCACCGGCGGTGTTACCGGGAAGATGATCTCCCCGCAATCCATCGCTATCGCCTGTGCGGCGGTAGGCCTGGTTGGCAAAGAGTCAGACCTGTTCCGCTTTACCGTCAAACACAGCCTGATATTCACCTGTATGGTGGGCGTGATCACCACGCTTCAGGCTTACGTCTTAACGTGGATGATTCCTTAATGATTGCTACACCCAGACGCCTGTCAGACGAAGTTGCCTCCCGTGTGCGGGCGCTGATTGATGAAAAACAGCTGGAGGCGGGCATGAAGTTGCCCGCTGAACGCCAACTGGCGATGCAACTCGGCGTGTCGCGTAATTCACTGCGCGAAGCGCTGGCAAAACTGGTGAGCGAAGGCGTACTTCTTAGTCGTCGCGGTGGTGGCACATTTGTGCGCTGGCGTCATGACGCGTGGTCGGAGCAAAACATCGTCCAGCCGCTGAAAACGCTGATGGCCGATGATCCGGATTACAGTTTCGATATTCTGGAAGCCCGCTACGCCATTGAAGCCAGCACCGCATGGCATGCAGCAATGCGTGCCACGCCTGGCGACAAAGAAAAGATTCAGCTTTGTTTTGAAGCAACGCTCAGCGAAGACCCGGACCTCGCTTCGCAAGCGGACGTTCGTTTTCATCTGGCGATTGCCGAAGCCTCGCATAACATCGTGCTGCTACAAACCATGCGTGGTTTCTTTGATGTTCTGCAATCCTCGGTGATGCAAAGCCGTCAACGGATGTATCTCGTGCCGCCCGTTTTTTCACAACTGACCGAGCAGCATCAGGCGGTCATTGACGCCATTTTTGCCGGGGATGCCGACGGTGCGCGTAAAGCGATGATGGCGCATCTCAGTTTTGTCCACAGCACCATGAAAAGATTCGATGAAGATCAGGCGCGCCGTGCACGTATTACCCGCCTGCCCGGTGAGCATAATGAGCATTCGAGGGAGAAAAACGCATGATTATTTCTGCAGCCAGCGATTATCGCGCCGCAGCACAACGCATTCTGCCGCCGTTCCTGTTCCACTATATGGATGGCGGCGCATATTCTGAATATACCCTGCGTCGTAACATGGAAGATTTATCAGAAGTGGCGCTGCGCCAGCGTATTCTGAAAAACATGTCCGACTTAAGTCTGGAAACGACGCTGTTTAATGAGAAATTGTCGATGCCAGTAGCGCTGGCTCCAGTGGGCTTGTGCGGCATGTATGCGCGACGCGGCGAAGTTCAGGCCGCAAAAGCGGCGGATGCGCATGGCATTCCGTTTACCCTCTCGACGGTTTCCGTTTGCCCGATTGAGGAAGTCGCACCCGCCATCAAGCGCCCAATGTGGTTCCAGCTTTACGTACTGCGCGATCGCGGTTTTATGCGTAACGCACTGGAGCGAGCAAAAGCCGCGGGGTGTTCGACGCTGGTTTTCACCGTGGATATGCCAACGCCGGGCGCACGCTACCGTGATGCGCATTCGGGTATGAGCGGCCCGAACGCCGCAATGCGCCGCTACTTGCAGGCGGTGACTCATCCACAATGGGCGTGGGATGTGGGCCTGAATGGTCGTCCGCATGATTTGGGTAATATCTCGGCTTACCTTGGCAAACCGACCGGGCTGGAAGATTACATCGGCTGGCTGGGGAATAACTTCGATCCGTCCATCTCCTGGAAAGACCTTGAGTGGATCCGCGATTTCTGGGATGGCCCGATGGTGATCAAAGGGATCCTCGACCCAGAAGATGCGCGTGATGCGGTACGTTTTGGCGCTGACGGGATTGTGGTTTCTAACCACGGCGGTCGTCAGTTAGATGGCGTGCTCTCTTCTGCCCGCGCGCTGCCTGCCATAGCAGATGCAGTGAAAGGTGATATCGCCATTCTGGCAGATAGCGGCATTCGTAACGGGCTAGACGTTGTGCGTATGATTGCGCTCGGTGCCGACACCGTACTGCTGGGTCGTGCTTTCCTGTATGCGCTGGCAACGGCGGGCCAGGCGGGCGTGGCTAACCTGCTGAATCTGATCGAAAAAGAGATGAAAGTGGCGATGACGCTGACGGGCGCGAAATCGATCAGCGAAATTACGCAAGATTCGTTGGTGCAGAGGCTGGGTAAAGAGTTGCCTGCGGCGCTGGCTCCGATGGCGAAAGGGAATGCGGCATAGTCGTATCCCCCTCGCCCCTCTGGGGAGAGGGCCGGGGTGAGGGGAAAAGGCCGCACGGCTCACCAATTTTCTGCTATCCTGCCCCCGCACTAAGGGGGCAGTATGCTAAACATCGTACTTTACGAACCAGAAATTCCGCCAAATACTGGCAACATCATCCGTCTTTGCGCTAACACCGGCTTTCGTCTGCATATCATCGAACCAATGGGATTTGCCTGGGACGATAAGCGCCTACGCCGCGCAGGGCTGGACTACCACGAATTTACCGCCGTTACGCGTCATCATGACTACAGCGCGTTCCTCGAAGCAGAAAATCCCCAGCGCCTGTTTGCTCTCACTACAAAAGGTACGCCCGCACATAGCGCCGTAAGCTATCAGGATGGCGACTATCTGATGTTCGGCCCGGAAACACGCGGCCTGCCAGCGAGCATTCTTGATGCCCTGCCCGCTGAACAAAAAATTCGTATTCCAATGGTGCCGGACAGCCGCAGCATGAACCTGTCCAATGCGGTGTCGGTAGTGGTGTATGAAGCCTGGCGGCAGCTGGGGTATCCGGGAGCGGTATTGAGAGATTAGTTACTGTAGATACTGTTACGGCCTGCAAGTTTTTTCCTGGTCCAGTCTCCCGGATTGCAGGCATGCCAGACACAGCGCCGTCAGGCGCTGTTTTTTTCATCCCTTCCGCGATTTTTACGCCGCTACCGGATTATGCCGTGACGCATCGAACGGCACGCCTGACTTCAGCACTCCATACGCCACCTGTGCCAGCTTGCGCATCATCGCGCCGAGAATCACCTTTCCTTTCTTGCCATTAGCCGCCAGACGGTCGCGGAACGCCCGTCCCCACTCAGTCTTACTGGTGGCTACCATTGCAGGCATATACAACGCCCTGCGAAGCGACACATGTCCGGCTTTAC
>NZ_CAWORF010000034.1:0-98999 GCF_963883545.1 Escherichia sp. E4702
TGGTATTCATTTTTCGTCTTGCGACGTTAAGAATCCGTATCTTCGAGTGCCCACACAGATTGTCTGATAAATTGTTAAAGAGCAGTGCCGCTTCGCTTTTTCTCAGCGGCGCGGGGTGTGCATAATACGCTTTCCCGCTACAGAGTCAAGCATTTTTTTGCTTTTCTCTGCCGGAATTCTCAGGAGAATCCCGCTGACCCGGCGGCGTGTTTGCCGTTGTTCCGTGTCAGTGGTGGCGCATTATAGGGAGTTATTCTGAGCTGACAAGAGGAAATTTAAAATAATTTTCCGAATGCGCGTTTTTTATTCTTTATGCTTATTTCGACGCCGATCTGTTGGTTAATTGAGCTATTTCTCGGGCAAAATTCGCGACCTGCTCCCAATCGGTATAAACAACCTCTTTGCGCGTATCTGTTTCTCCGCCTGACATCTTCATAATCAGCTTGATCATAAAGCGGTCGTACCAACGATAGCGTGGATAACGCAGCGCCCCGGCAATAACGGCACAGCGATCGGGGCGCCATTGTGAGTTCATCAGAAACTTTCGTGCGTAGCTGTTGGTCTGCACAGTCCGCTTCTCCGGCTTGCGTGCCACCAGGTTGACGGAGTAAAAGGCGCTCGGCATTGAGTTCAGCCGGGTGGCATGCTTTTTGACAAATGCCTGGAACGCAGAATGGTAATGACCGTAGCGAATAGAAGCGCCAATCACCACGCGATCGTAGTTTTCCCACTGTGGTTCTTCAATGCGGTGCACATTAGCGACATCCGCCTGGATCCCCAGTTCTTTCAGTTCCGAAGCCAGGTAGGAGGCAATCTCGCGCGTTTGTCCGTCCCTTGTTGAGAAAAGAATTAATGTTTTCACGTATTACTCCATCATTCACGCCAGAAAGTCGGGGTAAAGAGCACCAGCAATGTAAAGACCTCGAGACGACCAAACAGCATGTTGGCAATCAGGATCCATTTAGCCACCGGGTTCATGCTGGTAAAGTTATCAGCAACCACGCCAAGCCCTGGCCCCAGGTTATTCAATGTCGCAACAACCGAGGCAAAGGCAGAAAAGTCATCCACGCCCGTGGCGATTATCGCCAGCATACTGACAATAAACACTAATGCATAGGCGGAGAAAAATCCCCAAACGGCTTCGAGGATACGTTCCGGCAGTGCACGGTTCCCCAGCTTAATGCTGTAGACGGCGTTCGGATGCACCAGTCGTTTCAGCTCACGGTTCCCCTGCTTAAACAGCAGCAGGATGCGGATCACTTTCAGGCCACCGCCCGTTGACCCGGCACAACCGCCGATAAAAGCTGAACATAAAAGCAGTACCGGCAAAAAGAGCGGCCAGCGGGCAATGCTGTCAGTCGTAAACCCGGCGGTTGTCGCCATCGACACCACCTGGAAAAACGCCTGGTTAATTGTCATCAGCGCTGAACTGTAGACATTATGAAACCACAGCACGAGGGTACAAATAACCACCAGCGTAAACTGTACGCCGATAAACATGCGAAATTCCGGATCGCGCCAATAAACCTTCAGACTCCGCCCACTTAACAGCGAAAAGTGCAGACCGTAGTTACAGCCGGAGATCAGCAGGAAGATAGCAATGATGGTGTTAATGGTCGGGCTATCGAAATAGCCAACGCTGGCATCATGAGTCGAGAAGCCGCCAATAGCGATTGTCGCAAAGCTATGACCGATAGCATCAAAGGCATCCATTCCAGCAAACCACAGCGCCAGTGCACAGGCGACGGTCAGCAAGACATAAATCAACCACAGGGTTTTCGCCGTTTCCGCAATTCGCGGACGCATTTTGTTATCTTTCAGTGGGCCGGGCATTTCCGCGCGATAGAGCTGCATCCCACCCACGCCGAGGATAGGTAGTATCGCAACCGCCAACACGATGATCCCCATCCCGCCAAACCATTGCAGCATCTGGCGATAAAAGAGGATGGCATGAGGGAGTGAATCCAGCCCCACCAGCGTAGTGGCCCCCGTAGTGGTCAGGCCAGAGAAAGATTCAAAAAACGCATCGGTAATCGTGAGATTCGGGCTTTCCGAAAAGATAAAAGGGAGCGCACCGACGCTACCCAGCACGGTCCAGAACAGCACCACGATCAGAAACCCTTCACGGGATTTCAGTTCGCCCTTCTCTTTACGGTTCGGCCACCACAGCATAGAGCCAATGGCGAGGGCGACAAAAAAGGTCTGGGTAAAAGCGCGGCCCGCTCCATCCCGGTAGATGAGTGCTACCAGTCCAGGGATAATCATTGTCCCTGAAAATAAGATGACCAGTAGTCCAACGATTCGGGTAATGGCGCGAAAATGCATCTCTGCCGCTTCCTTAGTTCTGCAAAACGAAGTGGGGATTATTCTTCAATCGCTAACAATTGCAATGAACCACGGCTAAAATCCGCCAGCTTTGCGGAAAATTCAGCCACTTTCGCTGCCGGAAGCGCCACCCGCAGCAAAACGAATGCCTGATAATCACTGTTGATAATTTTGCCGTCACACTGCCCCAGCAACGCTTCAATGCCGGTTAACTGACTATATTCACATTGCAAAGTATATTCGGTTAATGGCGTCTTGCGTTGGGTCGTTAGCTGGCGCAGCGCCTGATTCACGCCGCCGCCATACGCTTTCACTAACCCACCGGTGCCAAGCAATATGCCGCCGTAGTAGCGCACCACCACAGCGGTAATTTCCCCGACGCCGCTGCCCATTAGTTGGGCGAGCATCGGTTTACCTGCCGTTCCCGCCGGTTCCCCGTCGTCAGAGAAACCCAGCTGTTGTGAATCATCCGGTGCGCCAGCTACCCACGCCACGCAATGGTGGCGGGCATCGGGGTGTTCTGCCCGCACCGATTCAACAAACGCTTTCGCCGCCTCAACGCCATCGGTATGCGCCAACAGCGTTATGAAGCGGCTCTTTTTGATCTCTTCAACGACCGTGACTGGTGCCGCAGGAATTAACCAGCTTTCCATCACGCCAGTTTCAGATCCCGGGTCATGTTTTCCACGCTGTTTTCGTGGATCACCACGTTGTCTTCGATACGAATGCCGCCGAACGGTTTCAGTGCTTCAATTTTCTGCCAGTTGAAGTGTTTGCTGAATTGCCCTTCACGCCACGGTGCCAGCAGCGATTCGATGAAGTAGATACCCGGCTCAATGGTTAACACCATGCCCGGCTGGAGAATACGGGTGCAGCGCAGGTACGGATATTTTGCCGGTGCCGCGAGGTGCGTACCGCTATCATCCTGCATAAAACCGGCTACGTCATGCACCTGCAGGCCCAGCGGATGGCCGATACCATGCGGCATAAACGGTCCGGTGAGATCGTTTTCGACCATCGCTTCTTCACTCATATCGGTGATGATTTGATGTTTACGCAGCAGTTTGGCAATGCGCTGATGGAACTGGATGTGGTAATCCACATAGCTGACGCCTGCTTTCATGGTAGCGATCAGCGCCAGTTGTTCATCATTGACGTCTTTCACCAGCTGCGCGTAGTCGTTGTCGCTTTTTGCCGACCAGGTACGAGTCAGGTCAGCCGCATAACCGTTATATTCTGCCCCGGCATCCAGCAGGAAGCTGCGCATCTCTTCCGGTGCCTGATGATCCAGTTTGGTGTAATGCAACACCGAAGCGTGTTCGTTAAGCGCCACAATGTTGCTGTAAGGTACGTCGGTATCACGATGACCGGTCGCGGTCAGATAGGCAATGTTGATATCGAACTCGCTCATGCCAGAACGGAACGCTTCTTCTGCCGCGCGATGACCGTTGACCGCCATTTTCTGCGCTTCACGCATACAGGCCAGTTCGTACTCGGTTTTGAAGGAGCGGTAGTAATGCAGGTAGTCGATCACCCCTTTCGGGTTGATGTTGCTGGCCTCAATACCCAGTTGCAGCGCACGTTCCGGCACCGGACCGATATAACCGATATTGCCGCGCGCAGCAGGCAGCAGGCTACCAATGCCATCGGCTTTCGGCAGCGCGATCACTTCCACATCTTCAGTCCAGAAGGAGGTCGGCAGCGGTTCGACGTTGTGCCAGTAATCAACCGGCAGATAGAACCACAGTTTCGGCTTGTTCACGCCATCCACCAGCAACCAGCAGTTTGGCACCTGAGTTACCGGCACCCACGCTTTGAATTGCGGGTTCACTTTAAACGGATAGGGATGATCGTCGAGAAAAACGTTGAACAGCTCGCCGGAGTGAATAAGTAATGCATCCAGCTTGAAGCGCGCCAGCGCATCGCGAGTCCGTTCTTGTAAGGTAGCTATATGATTTTTATAAAGCGAGGCCAGTGATTCCATTTTTTACCCTTCTGTTTTTTTGACCTTAAGTCTCCGCATCTTAGCACATCGTTAATACAGAGCGTGATTTCTGCCGAGCGTGATCAGATCGGCATTTCTTTAATCTTTTGTTTGCATATTTTTAACATAAAATACACACTTCGATACATCTGGTACGACCAGATCACCTTGCGGATTCAGGAGACTGACATGCTTTACAAAGGCGACACCCTGTACCTTGACTGGCTGGAAGATGGCATTGCCGAACTGGTATTTGATGCCCCAGGTTCAGTTAATAAACTCGACACTGCGACCGTCGCCAGCCTCGGCGAGGCCATCGGCGTGCTGGAACAGCAATCAGATCTAAAAGGGCTGCTGCTGCGTTCGAACAAAGCAGCCTTTATCGTCGGTGCTGATATCACCGAATTTTTGTCCCTGTTCCTCGTTCCTGAAGAACAGTTAAGTCAGTGGCTGCATTTTGCCAATAGCGTGTTCAATCGCCTGGAAGATCTGCCGGTGCCGACCATTGCTGCCGTCAACGGCTATGCGCTGGGCGGTGGCTGCGAATGCGTGCTGGCGACCGATTATCGTCTGGCGACGCCGGATCTGCGCATCGGTCTGCCGGAAACCAAACTGGGCATCATGCCGGGCTTTGGCGGTTCTGTACGTATGCCACGTATGCTGGGCGCTGACAGTGCGCTGGAAATCATTGCCGCCGGTAAAGATGTCGGCGCGGATCAGGCGCTGAAAATCGGTCTGGTGGATGGCGTAGTCAAAGCAGAAAAACTGATTGAAGGGGCGATGGCGATTTTACGCCAGGCCATTAACGGCGACCTCGACTGGAAAGCGAAACGTCAGCCGAAGCTGGAACCGCTAAAACTGAGCAAGATTGAAGCCACCATGAGCTTCACCATCGCTAAAGGGATGGTCGCGCAAACGGCGGGGAAACATTATCCGGCGCCCATCACCGCAGTAAAAACTATTGAAGCTGCGGCCCGTTTTGGTCGTGAAGAAGCCTTAAACCTGGAAAACAAAAGTTTTGTCCCGCTGGCGCATACCAACGAAGCCCGCGCACTGGTCGGCATTTTCCTTAACGATCAATATGTAAAAGGCAAAGCGAAGAAACTCACCAAAGACGTTGAAACCCCGAAACAGGCCGCTGTGCTGGGCGCAGGCATTATGGGCGGCGGCATCGCTTACCAGTCTGCGTGGAAAGGCGTGCCGGTTGTCATGAAAGATATTAACGACAAGTCGTTAGCCCTCGGCATGACTGAAGCCGCGAAACTGCTGAACAAGCAGCTTGAGCGCGGCAAGATCGATGGTCTGAAACTGGCTGGCGTGATCTCCACGATCCACCCAACGCTCGACTACGCCGGGTTTGACCGCGTGGATGTTGTGGTAGAAGCGGTTGTCGAAAACCCGAAAGTGAAAAAAGCCGTACTGGCAGAAACCGAGCAGAAAGTACGCCCGGATACCGTGCTGGCGTCTAACACTTCAACCATTCCTATCAGCGAACTGGCCAACGCGCTGGAACGCCCGGAAAACTTCTGCGGGATGCACTTCTTTAACCCGGTCCACCGAATGCCGTTGGTGGAAATTATTCGCGGCGAGAAAAGCTCCGACGAAACCATCGCGAAAGTCGTCGCCTGGGCGAGCAAGATGGGCAAAACGCCGATTGTGGTTAACGACTGCCCCGGCTTCTTTGTTAACCGCGTGCTGTTCCCCTACTTCGCCGGTTTCAGCCAGTTGCTGCGCGACGGCGCGGATTTCCGCAAGATCGACAAAGTGATGGAAAAACAGTTTGGCTGGCCGATGGGTCCGGCATACCTGCTGGATGTTGTGGGGATTGATACCGCGCATCACGCTCAGGCAGTGATGGCAGCAGGCTTCCCGCAGCGGATGCAGAAAGATTATCGCGATGCCATCGACGCGCTGTTTGATGCCAACCGCTTTGGTCAGAAGAACGGCCTCGGTTTCTGGCGTTATAAAGAAGACAGCAAAGGTAAGCCGAAGAAAGAAGAAGACGCCGTCGTTGACGACCTGCTGGCAGAAGTGAGCCAGCCGAAGCGCGATTTCAGCGAAGAAGAGATTATCGCCCGCATGATGATCCCGATGGTCAACGAAGTGGTGCGCTGTCTGGAAGAGGGCATTATCGCCACTCCGGCTGAAGCGGATATGGCGCTGGTCTACGGCCTGGGCTTTCCTCCGTTCCACGGCGGCGCGTTCCGCTGGCTGGACACCCTCGGTAGCGCAAAATACCTCGATATGGCACAGCAATATCAGCACCTCGGCCCGCTGTATGAAGTGCCGGAAGGTCTGCGTAATAAAGCGCGTCATAACGAACCGTACTATCCCCCGGTTGAGCCAGCCCGTCCGGTTGGCGACCTGAAAACGGCTTAAGGAGTCACAATGGAACAGGTTGTCATTGTCGATGCAATTCGCACCCCGATGGGCCGTTCGAAGGGCGGTGCTTTTCGTAACGTGCGTGCGGAAGATCTCTCCGCTCATTTAATGCGTAGCTTGCTGGCGCGTAACCCGGCGCTGGAAGCGGCGGCTCTCGACGATATTTACTGGGGCTGTGTGCAGCAGACGCTGGAGCAAGGTTTTAACATCGCCCGTAACGCGGCGCTGTTGGCTGAAGTACCACACTCTGTCCCGGCGGTTACCGTCAATCGCTTGTGTGGTTCATCCATGCAGGCACTGCATGACGCAGCACGAATGATCATGACCGGCGATGCGCAAGCATGTCTGGTTGGCGGCGTGGAGCATATGGGCCATGTGCCGATGAGTCACGGCGTCGATTTTCACCCCGGCCTGAGCCGCAATGTCGCCAAAGCGGCGGGCATGATGGGCTTAACGGCAGAAATGCTGGCGCGTATGCACGGTATCAGCCGTGAAATGCAGGATGCCTTTGCCGCGCGGTCACACGCCCGCGCCTGGGCCGCCACGCAGTCGGGTGCATTTAAAAATGAAATTATCCCGACCGGTGGTCACGATGCCGACGGCGTCCTGAAGCAGTTTAATTACGACGAAGTGATTCGCCCGGAAACCACCGTGGAAGCCCTCGCCACGCTGCGTCCGGCGTTTGATCCAGTCAACGGTACGGTAACGGCGGGTACATCTTCTGCGCTTTCCGATGGTGCAGCTGCCATGTTGGTGATGAGTGAAAGCCGCGCCCGTGAATTAGGTCTTAAGCCGCGCGCCCGCGTACGTTCGATGGCGGTCGTTGGTTGTGATCCGTCGATTATGGGCTACGGCCCGGTTCCGGCCTCGAAGCTGGCGCTGAAAAAAGCGGGGCTTTCTGCCAGTGATATCGGCGTGTTTGAAATGAACGAAGCCTTTGCCGCGCAGATCCTGCCGTGCATTAAAGATCTCGGGTTAATGGAGCAGATTGACGAGAAGATCAACCTCAACGGTGGCGCGATCGCGCTGGGTCATCCGCTGGGCTGTTCAGGTGCTCGTATCAGTACCACGCTGCTGAATCTGATGGAGCGCAAAGACGTCCAGTTTGGTCTGGCGACGATGTGTATCGGTCTGGGTCAGGGTATTGCAACGGTGTTTGAGCGGGTTTAAACACTTGCCGGATGCGGCGTAAACGCCTTATCCGGCCTACGGTCCGGGACTATTTGTAGGCACGATAAGACGCGTCAGCGTCGCATCGGGCATTGTTTGCCGGATGCGACATAAACACCTTATCCGGCCTACGGTTCAGGACTATTTGTAGGCACGATAAGACGCGTCAGCGTCGCATCGGGCATTGCTTGCCGGATGCGGCATAAACGCCTTATCCGGCCCACGGTCCATGACTATTTGTAGGCACGATAAGACGCGCAAGCGTCGCATCAGGCATTGTTTTCCGGATGCGACATAGATCCAAATGCCACTGTATAAAGTTTTAGTTGCCGTTCTTCCCGCCTGTCAGGGGCGGGTTTTTTATGGCTTAGATAAACGCAAACGCATCGCCAAACAGGCGATCTTCCCGCGCATTACGCTCATTGCAGAACAGGTCACGGGCGATTTTCGCCATCTCAAAGCGGCCAGCGATATAGATATCATGCTCCGCCAGCGTACCGTGATCCTGCAATACCGCCGTTAACACGGTGCCAGTACGTCCACGCCAGCCCGCTTCCGGTTGTTCAACTACCGGCACCACACGCAAACCAGGATGCTTCAGAGAAAGCGCCTCAAGCTCGGACAGATCATAAAGATGTTGCTCTTCACGCCCGCCCCAGTAAATGGTGATATCGCGATTGGGATTACGTGCCAGCGCTGTCAGCAAAATCGAGCGCGCATAAGAGAACCCCGTGCCGCCCGCAATCAGAATCATCGGACGTTCTTCATCATCGCGCAGCCACGCTTCACCGTGGGGAATATCCACCACGATTTGATGATCTTTAAGGATGCGATCCATAACGGCTTTGGCGTAGAGATTGATCTCCGAAGCGCCAATGTGCAGCTCAATGAAACCTTGTTCATTCGGCGTCGAAGCCATTGAAAACGGGCGTTTGTCGCGCTCGTCCATCACCACCATCAAATACTGACCAGCACGAAAAGAAAAGGCCGCGTCTGGCACGATGCGGACACGATATACGGTATCCGTGATAGCTTCTACCGAGGTCACTTTACAGCTTAAGGTTGTCATGCGCTTTCTCTGTCGGATCGATAAATAGGGCAAAACAAACGCGCATCAGGCGCTTTTACCGTTGTTAAAAATAGCCAGTTCATCCCAGATAGCGTCAATATGCGCGACAACATCTGGATCTTTTTTGATGGGACGCCCCCATTCACGCTGGGTTTCCCCTGGCCATTTATTCGTGGCATCCAGCCCCATTTTTGAACCCAGCCCGGAGACGGGCGAGGCAAAATCCAGATAATCAATGGGCGTATTTTCTACCAGAACAGTATCCCGCGCCGGGTCCATACGGGTGGTAATCGCCCAAATCACATCGTTCCAGTCGCGTGCGTTGACATCATCATCGCAGACGATCACGAACTTAGTGTACATAAACTGGCGTAAGAATGACCAGACCCCCATCATGACGCGCTTCGCATGTCCGGCGTACTGTTTTTTGATTGTCACTACCGCCAGGCGATAAGAACAGCCTTCCGGCGGCAGATAAAAATCGACAATTTCCGGGAACTGTTTTTGCAGAATCGGCACGAACACTTCGTTCAACGCCACGCCCAGTACCGCAGGTTCATCTGGCGGACGCCCGGTATAGGTGGAATGGTAAATCGCATCTTCACGCTGGGTAATATGCGTCACGGTAAATACCGGGAAACTATCGACTTCGTTATAGTAACCGGTGTGGTCGCCATACGGCCCTTCCGGCGCCGTTTCGCCTTGTTCGATATACCCTTCAAGCACAATCTCCGCACTGGCGGGCACTTCAAGGTCATTGGAGATACACTTCACCACTTCGGTCTTGGTGCCGCGCAGCAATCCGGCAAAGGCGTATTCCGACAATGTATCCGGGACTGGCGTCACTGCACCGAGAATCGTGGCGGGATCGGCCCCCAGCGCCACAGAAACCGGGAAACGTTCGCCCGGATGCACCACACACCACTCCTGATAATCCAGCGCGCCGCCGCGATGCGACAGCCAGCGCATAATCAGTTTGTTTTTACCAATCAGCTGCTGGCGATAAATGCCCAGATTCTGCCGCTCTTTATGCGGGCCGCGCGTCACGGTCAGCCCCCAGGTAATTAGCGGCGCGGCGTCTTCCGGCCAGCAGGTCATAATGGGAATGCGGTTAAGATCGACGTCATCACCAGAGACGATTTTTTGTTGGCAAGGCGCACCACGCAATCGCTTTGTCGGCATGTTTAACACCTGCTTAAACTGCGGCAGTTTATCAAACAGGTCGCGGAAACCTTTTGGCGGCTCCGGCTCTTTCAGAAACGCCAATAATTTACCGACTTCACGCAGCGCCGAAACATCTTCCTGGCCCATGCCCATCGCCACGCGCTTTGGCGTACCAAACAGGTTGCACAGCACCGGCATCGAATAACCTTTGGGGTTTTCAAACAACAACGCAGGTCCACCGGCACGCAGAGTGCGGTCAGCAATTTCAGTGATTTCCAGATGCGGATCCACCGGGAGCGTGATACGTTTTAGCTCACCCTGCTGTTCAAGCAGCGTCAGGAAGTCGCGTAAATCGTTATATTTCATGGCGTCCATTGTAGCCTCTTAATCTTCGCCCATTATACGGCGTTCATCTTCGCGATGCTGTAAATTTGTTAAATTAGCGTGAACTCTGACGGCATAACGCAAACCGGGGAATATAATTAACTTAGCGTAAAGCTTTTGCTATCCTTGCGCCCCGATTAAACGGATAAGAGTCATTATGCAATCCTGGTATTTACTGTACTGCAAGCGCGGGCAACTTCAACGTGCCCAGGAACACCTCGAAAGACAGGCGGTGAATTGCCTGGCGCCGATGATCACCCTGGAAAAAATCGTGCGAGGCAAACGTACCGCAGTCAGTGAACCATTGTTCCCCAACTACCTGTTTGTGGAATTTGATCCGGAAGTAATTCATACCACAACCATCAGTGCTACCCGCGGCGTCAGCCACTTTGTGCGCTTTGGCGCATCGCCGGCGATAGTCCCATCTGCGGTTATTCATCAACTGTCGGTGTATAAACCGGAAGACATTGTTGATCCGGCGACGCCCTATCCTGGTGATAAGGTGATTATCACCGAAGGCGCTTTCGAAGGTTTTCAGGCTATTTTCACCGAACCCGACGGCGAGGCTCGCTCTATGCTATTGCTTAATCTTATCAATAAAGAGATTAAGCACAGTGTGAAGAACACCGAGTTCCGCAAACTCTAAAACGCAATCCCAAACAGTGTTTTGACATTGGCATCCGTGGTGGCAGCCAGCCATGCGGCATCTTCCCCACGCCAGTGTGCAATACGTTGCAAAATATGGGGCAGATAGGCTGGCTCATTACGCCGTGACGATGGCTTCGGCGTGAGATCGCGCGGAAGCAAATACGGTGCGTCTGTTTCAAGCAGCAATTGCTCCGCCGGAATAAATGGCAACAGTTCTCGCAGCTCCAGTCCGCGTCGTTCATCGCAAACCCAACCAGTAATGCCGATATAAATTCCGCGCGCCACGCACGCCTGCATCTCTTCGCGTGTGCCGGTAAAACAGTGCAACACCGCGCCAGGCAGTTTATCCAGCCACGGCTCCAGCAATATCATAAACCGCTCGTGGGCATCACGGCAGTGCATAAATACCGGCATGTTTAACTTTGCGGCAATACGTAGCTGGGCAACAAAAGCGCGTTCCTGCTCTTCCGGCGTCGAAAAGTTGCGGTTAAAGTCGAGGCCACACTCACCAATCGCCACCACTTCTGGCTGCGAGGCCAGCGCCACAATCATTTCTTCTGTTGCATCTTGCCACTGGCTACTGTCATGAGGATGTACGCCCGCCGTTGACCAACAGGACGAATACTGACGCGCCAGCTTTTGCGCCTGCTGGCTTTCACGCAGGTTAGTACCGGTGATGAGTAGCCCATTAACTCCCGCGTCAAAAGCGTGCGCTACAACATCATCACGGTCTTTCGCAAATTGCGAACTGGTCAAATTAACGCCGATATCAAACATCCTGCACTCCATATGACAACCGCCCTGACGGGCGGTTGAATTTATTCTTCAGTTTTTTCGCTTTCTGCTTCAGCGTCGTTTTCCTCTTCCCGATTTCGCCCTTTACCAACGTAAAAGCGTGAGAAGAAGACACCGATTTCAAACAGACAGTACATCGGGATCGCCAACAGCGTTTGCGAGAAGACATCCGGCGGCGTCAGCAGCATCCCGACGACAAATGCACCAACCAGCACATACGGACGTTTTTTGCGTAAGTCTTCTGGCGAGGTAATCCCCATCCAGCACAGCAGCACAATCGCCACAGGCACTTCAAAGGAGATACCAAACGCCATAAACAGCGCCATCACGAAGCTCAAATAGCTGGCAATGTCGGTGGATACCTGCACCCCTTCAGGCGCGGTATTGGCAAGGAAACCAAACGCTAGCGGGAAGACCACGAAATAAGCGAACGCCATGCCGATATAAAACAGCAGAGAGCTGGAAACCAGCAGCGGCACCACCAGGCGACGTTCGTGCTTATAGAGTGCAGGAGCGATAAATGCCCACACCTGATAGAGAATCACCGGCGCTGACAGAATCAGCGACACCATAAAGGTCAGCTTGATTGGCGTAAAGAACGGCGAGGCCACATCGGTGGCGATCATCGTTGAACCTTGCGGCAACTGCTTGATCAATGGCGCGGATACCAGGTGATAGATGTCATTGGCGAAATAGACCAGACACAGGAATATCACGATCACCGCGATAATGCAGTTCAGCAGACGCTTACGCAGCTCAATCAGATGCGTGATAAGCGGTTGAGTATCTTCTACAGACATGTTTACGGTTTATCACTCGACGAAGGGGAATGTGCAGCGGTTTTCGGTTCAGCGTCCGCAGCAGGTTTTACCACCGGCTCTGGCGTGGTTTCTGGCTTCTGTTCCGGCGAACTGGCCTGCGTTTGTGCAGCGGCAGGCGTGACGCCTTCATGCGCAGCCTCATTGTCTTTCACCACCGGGTTATGAATGGTGTGCGCTTCATCGCTCGCCTTTTCAGGGTCATTCGCAACGTAGGAACGCTTCATCGACTCCGCGGCCTGGCGCAGTTCATCCATTGACGCTTTCAGTTCAGGCGTCAGGTTGGTGAGACTCGCCTTTTCAACCTTTTTCAGGCTGTCCTGAAACTCCTGGAGTTTTAACTCCTGGGTCAGTTCGTTCTGCACCGTTGTTGCCAGTGAACGCAACGCACGAATCCAGCCCGCTACCGTTTTTACCGCCACAGGCAGTCGTTGCGGCCCCAGAACGACGAGGCCGATGATGAACACCAATAGCAGTTCGCTAAAACCGATATCAAACACGGATTACACCTGCTCTTTATCGTGGCGCTTCGCGTCTTCTGTTTTAGCCTGTTCCTGATTCGTATCCGCCTGCTTATCGGCGATGGTTTTCGCAGTAAAATCAGCATCCTGACTGGTTTTATCCTGCTTTGGTTCATCATCGCTCATTGCTTTTTTAAAGCCTTTGATCGACGCACCAAGATCGGAACCGATGGAGCCGAGCTTTTTGGTGCCAAAAAGCAGTACAACGATGACGGCAATAATCAATAACTGCCAAATACTGATACCACCCATACATGTTCCTCTGTGGTAGATGATGATTAAACAAGGCCGCATTATACGTTACACGGCCCGCCTTGAGCGATGAAAAAATCAGCGTGTTTTGCACCAACCGACAAACCAGGCGATCAGACCGGCCGCCATTAACCAGCCGGGCATCAGCCCCCATTCCGGTCGGCTGACCAACAAGAATGTGCCGCTTAATACTAACGTCGCACCAATCCCCAATAAGTAACGAGATTGTCCCTGACGCACATGATTCGACTGTAACTCGCGCGCAATCTTATCAACACTATGCTGTAAATACTTGCCCTGGCGCAAACTGTCATAAACCAATTCAGGCAGTTCTGGCATTTTTTCGATCCAGAACGGCGCTTTTTCCTTAAATGCTCTCACCAGCGCGGGAATACCGACCTGATCTTTAATCCACGATTCAAGGAAAGGTTTTGCAGTTTTCCATAAATCGAGCTGCGGATAAAGCTGCCGTCCTACCCCTTCGATATAGAGCAAGGTTTTCTGAAGTAACACCAGTTGCGGCTGCACTTCCATATTGAAGCGACGCGCCGTATTAAACAGATTTAACAGCACATGTCCAAACGAAATTTCGGCCAGCGGTTTCTCAAAGATAGGTTCGCAAACGGTACGAATGGCAAATTCGAACTCTTCAACGTTGGTATCTGGCGGTACCCAGCCTGAATCGACATGCAGCTCTGCCACTTTGCGATAGTCGCGGTTAAAGAAGGCGATAAAGTTTTCCGCCAGATAACGTTTATCTTCCTTGTTTAGCGAGCCGACTATCCCGCAATCAATGCCGATATATTTCGGGTTTTCCGGGTGTTCATAGCTTACGAAGATGTTGCCTGGATGCATATCGGCATGGAAAAAGCTGTCACGGAAAACCTGGGTGAAGAACACCTGCACACCGCGTTCCGCCAACAATTTCATGTTAGTGCCGTTTTTCTCCAGCGCCGCAACATCAGAAACGGGAATGCCGTAAATGCGCTCCATCACCATCATCCCTTCGCTGCAATAGTCAGGGTAAACTTCCGGGATGTAGAGCATCGGGCTGTCTTCAAAATTGCGTCGTAACTGAATGGCGTTGGCAGATTCCCGCAGCAAATTCAGTTCATCAATCAAGGTCTTTTCGTACTCGCGCACCACTTCAGTTGGGCGCAGACGGCGGCCATCCGGCAGCAAACGCGGCACCCAGCGAGCCAGGCGGTAGATAAGTTTCAGATCCGCTTTAATCACCGGCAAAATGTCCGGACGGATGACTTTAATTACCACATCTTTGCCATTCGATTTCAATCGCGCGGTATGAACCTGGGCGATAGAGGCCGACGCCAGCGGCTCGATTTCAAAATCGTCAAACCACGCCTCCACCGGCAGACCGCCCATTGCAGCTTCAATCTGCTGCTTTGCCAGCTTGCCATCAAACGGAGCGACTTTGTCCTGCAATAACGCCAGCTGATCGGCAATATGCGGTGGGAAAAGGTCGCGACGGGTAGACAACATCTGTCCGAACTTGATCCATACCGGCCCCAGCTCTTGCAGCGCCAGTCGCAGTCGCTCACCTAACGGTTTTTCTTTATGCCGGTTCGGCATCCAGAAGAGCGTGTATCGCCATAGCCGCAGCGGCAGGGTGATACGCATGTTGGGGATCAGTTCATCAAGTCCGTAGCTTAGAAAGGTGCGAATGATGAAATATAGGCGCCGTACTTCACCTGGCGTCATTTAGCCTCCAGTTTTTCCAGCCGTTTGGTCAGGGCATCAACAGCACGCTCGACGGCAGCCGTCTCTTCCGCAAACCAGGCCACTTCAAGCGGACCTGGCGCCATACGCCACTCTTCGGTGATAGCTTCCGCCACGTAACGTTGCTGGCGTTTAATACCATGATGCAGGAACTTCGCACCGCCGCGCAGGGCTTTGCTGATTCCTTCAGCGGCGATATCACCGGTATAAGGGGCCAGCAGTTCCGCAGGGTCGAACTCAGCCAGATCTGCCAGCGCAACGAAATTCTGTACCACCTGAATATCGCCCTGCACTTCCAGCTCACCGCTACGAATTAGTGCGGCAAGCTGCTGGCGGTCACGAAGTTTCGGCAACACGCTGGCGTAGGCGATAACGGTGCAATCAGCATCGCCAGACCATTCGCCCAGCACATCGACCTGCCGTTCACTAAACACCAGAATTAGCGACGTCGAAAAGCCTTTTACCTCCACACGCAATACTTTACCCAGCAGACGCGAGCGGGCTGTTTTCAGCGCGGGTGAGCGATACAGGAAAGTGTTGAGCAGACTTTCAATTCCTGCCGTCACTAAAGGTTTAAAAGGCATAGTCGTACTCCTGTCAGAACTTATAACCACGATGCAGCGCCACAACGCCAGCCGTCAGGTTGTAATAATCGACACTTTCGAATCCGGCATCCTGCATCATGGCTTTCAGCGTATCCTGATCGGGATGCATACGGATGGATTCGGCCAGATAGCGGTAGCTGTCGGCATCGTTCGCCACCAGCGAGCCAATACGTGGCAGCACATGGAAGGAGTAAGCGTCATAGGCTTTGCTTAACGGTTCGATAATCGGCTTCGAGAACTCAAGCACCAGCAGGCGGCCGCCCGGTTTCAGCACGCGATACATCGAACGCAGTGCTTTATCTTTGTCGGTAACGTTACGCAGACCAAACGAAATGGTGATGCAATCAAAGGTGTTATCCGGGAACGGCAGCGCCTCTGCGTTCGCCTGAACATACTCAACGTTGCCAATCACACCGATATTACGCAACTTCTCGCGGCCCATTTTGAGCATGGATTCATTGATATCGGCGAGGACCACTTTGCCAGTCTCACCGACCAGGCGGGAGAATTTTGCCGTCAGGTCGCCGGTGCCGCCAGCCAGATCCAGCACGGTCTGCCCACGGCGTACGCCGCTGCAATCGATCGTGAATCGCTTCCACAAACGATGAATACCAAATGACATCAAATCATTCATGACATCATATTTCGATGCCACGGAATGGAAAACGTGGGCGACCATATCCGCTTTTTGTTCTTTCGCGACGGTCTGAAAACCAAAGTGCGTCGTTTCTTGTGACTTATCCACCATCTCAATGCCTGCTCATCAAAAAATTGTTCCAGAAGTGTAACAGATTGGGCGTCGATGCCCTAGATTTCTACCCGGCTTAACTACCCCTAATGGGCTAGCGCGACTGCTGATTATATTCATCATCGCGTTGATAAGCTTCATCATTCGGCTGCCCCGGAATCGACCTCAGTCGATACTCTTCATCCTGGCTCACCGCCTGTTCAGCCAAGTCCGGATTAATCTCGCGTTTAATTTCTACCCCTAAACCGCGAAACGCTTCTGCCTGCGCCAGCACATTTCCGCGACCTGAAGAGAGTTTTTTCATCGCCTGGCGATAGTTATCCTGCGCTTTGTCCAGACTTTGACCAATCGCGGACATATCATCAATAAACAGACGCATCTTGTCGTACAGCTTGCTGGCACGATCGGCGATCTGCTGGGCGTTACGGCTTTGATGCTCATAACGCCACAGGTTGGCGATAGTACGCAACGCCACCAGCAGTGTGGTGGGGCTAACCAGCATGATGTTGTTCTTTAACGCTTCGGTGATCAGCTCTGGCTGGCGATCAAGCGCCAGTAAAAACGCTGGCTCAACGGGAATAAACATCAGCACATAATCCAGCGTTCGTAGCCCCGGCAGCTGTTGATAGTCTTTGCGCCCAAGCAAGCGGATGTGATTACGTACCGAAGCAATATGCTCCTGCAATGCGCTTTCACGTGTGTAGTCGTCTTCCGCGTTGAAGTAGCGTTCATAGGCGACCAGCGTCATTTTTGCATCGATCACCACATCTTTCCCCTGCGGTAGCCGCACGATGACATCCGGCTGCAACCGCGAGCGAGCATCATTTTCGATGCTTACCTGGGTTTCGTATTCATACCCTTCACGCAGTCCGGAAGCCTCCAGCACCCGCGTCAGTACCACTTCGCCCCAGTTCCCCTGGGTTTTGTTATCGCCTTTCAGCGCGCGCGTCAGGTTGATCGCTTCCTGGGCCATTTGCGCGTTGAGTTGCTGTAGATTACGAATTTCGTGGGTCAGGGTATGGCGTTCTTGTGCTTCTTTACCAAAGCTGTCCTGTACCTGTCGGCGAAAACCATCCAGTTGTTCACGCAGCGGCGATAGCAGGTTGTTCAGACTCTGGCGATTTTGTTCATCTACACGGCGATTACTGTGCTCAAAAATACGGTTGGCGAGGTTTTCAAACTGCTCGCTCAAACGCTGCTCGCTGTTAATCATCTGGCGAATTTTATCGTCAGCATGTTGCTGTGCAGCTTCCATCCGCGTGGTCACTTCACGCAGATCTGCCTCCAGCGAGGTGTTAATACTTTGCAGACTACGCACTTCGTTATTGAGCAATTCACACTCTGCACGCCAGTGCTCACTTTGGGTAATTTGTTGTTTTGCCGCACTTAACTCCGCGACCATCTCTTCACGTTCAGCTAATTGCTCGGCTTTTTGCTGCGCATGTTGATAACTGGCAAACAGCCAACCGATGGCCACACTGACCAGCGCAATAATGGCATAAACAATGATTGAGAAATCCACAAAGCCTCCTGACGCAACAACTTACCCGCACAAAATAGAATTGTGCTGTACAAACGTCCAGTTTGAAAGGTATTTCCTGCGAGGCGCTACGCAAAACGATCGTTTATTTTGCTTATTTTATCCCACAATATGAGACTAAGTTTATATTGTGGGACGCATCACCTTTTCCCCACTTTATTCTGTGAAACACTCGGCAATATCATCAGGAGACACCTATGGCAGAAACCTCTTCAACCACCGCTGGCGCACAAACGTTATTACGCGGACTGGCGGTTATTAATGCTGTTTATAACGGTTGCCATGACCTGAAAAGTATCGGCGAGTTCACCGGCACGACGCGGAGTACAACCCATCGTTTAGTCTCTGTTTTGGTGGAGCAACGCTATCTGCGCCATGTCCCAACTCAGGGCTACCAACTGGGCGCCAAACTGATCGAACTCGGCGCCAGAGCGCTGGAAAGCACTTCATTGTATGAAGTTGCACAGCCCGTTTTGCAACGTCTGGCCCGTTACACCCTGGACACCGTGCATCTGGGGATCGTTGAAGGCGACGAAGTGCTGTATCTGGAGAAGATCAACAGTCAGCGCGGGCTGGAAATGCGCTCACGTCCTGGGCATCGCATGCCTCTGGCGATTACGGGAATCGGTAAAGCGTTGATCCTCAACCGAACAGAAGAAGAGTGGCGCACACTATTTTTGACTTGTGGTGATGAAACAAAACTGGGCGCATTTATACAAAACATGCGCCGTTATGCCACCAGTGGTTTTGCTTTTGATCTGGAAGAGAACGAGCCCACTATCCGTTGCGTTGCAGCGCCGATTTACAACGCCCGGAATGAAATTGTGGCGGCCATTTCTGTCGCCAGTACCACCACGTATATGTCGCTGGCGCGCCTGGAAGAACTGGCACCTTACGTCAAATCCTGTGCAGAAGAGATCTCCGCTGAACTGGGCTGGGGTAAGCATGTCCGCAAAGATAATTAAACCATGATTAAAGGAAACGGCTAATGTCGGGAAATACCTCATTTATTGCCCTGGACTGGGGAACGTCATCGCTTCGGGCATGGCGTTTTGGTGACTCACCAGATCCACAAGAAAAACGTGAATTCCCCTGGGGGATCATGAAATTACCCTCCCAGGCAGCAACACGTGAGGACGCTTTCCACGATACATTTTTGCGTATCTGTGGCGACTGGCTGGCACAAACCTCATGCCCGGTTCTGGCTTGCGGCATGATCGGCAGTGCGCAAGGGTGGCAACCAGCAGCTTATTTACCTTGCCCGGTCACTCTCGATGGACTGGCGAAGCAACTGACGCCGGTTATCCACCAACAGCAGACAATGCTGCACATCATTCCCGGCGTGATTAAAGAAGGTGAAATGCCCGAAGTGATGCGTGGCGAAGAGACACAAATCTTCGGTGCCATCGCAATGGAACCTGCCCTGCAAGACGCAATCCGTAGGGGTATGCCGGTGCTGATTGGCTTACCTGGTACTCATGCAAAATGGGCGGTGGTTGAAAATAACACCATTACCGATTTCCGGACCTTTATGACGGGCGAGTTATTTGATGTTTTATCCCGCCATTCGATTCTTGGTGCCACCATGCGTTCGGGAGATGAACCTCACTGGGATGCCTTCGCCCAAGGACTGACAGCGGCACTGGAGCATCATCAGACCGGATTATTATCGACGCTGTTTTCGACCCGTTCGCGCTTACTGACCGATAATCTTACGCCGTCCTCACAGGGCGATTATCTTTCCGGATTACTGATAGGCCATGAATTATGTGGTCTGGCATCCAGCTTGCTGCGTGATTTACCCGCCACAACGCCGATCGCCTTAATCGGTAGCGCCACCCTGAACAGCCGCTATTCACGGGCGTTCAGCCACGTTTTTCCCGACAGACAGCTTCACGCCATTCCTAATGCCACTGAACAGGGATTATGGCGAATCGCCCACGCTGCCGGGTTACTCTCCACCAACGCCAGGGAATGTACTCATGCCATTTAATACTCTTTTGCAAAGAACCGGGTTAGTCGCCATTTTACGCGGCGTGAAACCGGATGAGATTGTCGCCATCGGTGAAAAGCTGTACGCCGCCGGATTCCGCCTGATTGAGATTCCCATGAACTCGCCGGAGCCGTTGCAAAGTATCAGTCTACTGCGCGACGCCCTGCCTAAGGACTGCCTGGTCGGAGCCGGAACTGTGCTTTCAGTAGAGCAGGTGGTCGCGGTTAAAGAGGCTGGAGGCCAGATTATCGTGATGCCGCATTGCGATACTGCGGTGATCCGTCGCGCCCGTGCGCTGGGTATGTATTGCGCGCCTGGCGTCGCTACGCCCACCGAAGCCTTTGCTGCCATTGAACATGGCGCCAATGCCATCAAGCTGTTTCCGGCCGAACAAATTACGCCAGAAGTCACCAAAGCCTGGCGTGCGGTTATTCCGCAATCCGTTCCGATGTTACCGGTAGGCGGTATCACACCGGAAACAATGGCGCGTTATCTGAGCCACGGCGCAAACGGCTTTGGCCTCGGTTCTGCGCTATATCGCCCCGGCATGACGCCAGAGCAGGTCTATGAAAATGCAGTGCTGTTTATGAACGCATGGAATAATTTAAATAGCAACTAACTGATAAATAAGGATATAAAAGCAATGATAAAACATCTTACCTTACCGAAAAAAATGGCTGCGATGGTACTTCTTGCAGGCGCTGCCCTCAGCACTGCACCCGTACAGGCGGCTTCCTACCCAACCAAACAGATCGAGTTAGTCGTACCCTACGCTGCCGGAGGCGGTACGGATCTGGTTGCCCGAGCCTTTGCTGATGCCGCCAAAAACCATTTACCCGTCAGCATCGGGGTTATCAATAAACCTGGCGGTGGCGGCGCTATTGGCCTGAGCGAAATCGCCGCTGCCCGCCCTAACGGTTACAAAATCGGTTTAGGCACGGTTGAACTGACCACCCTTCCCAGCCTCGGAATGGTGCGTTTTAAAACCAGCGACTTCAAACCCATCGCCCGTCTGAATGCGGATCCGGCGGCTATCACCGTCCGTGCCGATGCGCCGTGGAATAGCTATGAAGAATTTATGACTTACGCCAAAGCGAATCCCGGAAAAGTACGCATTGGTAACTCAGGCACCGGGGCTATCTGGCATCTGGCGGCGGCTGCACTGGAAGACAAAACTGGCGCGAAGTTTTCTCATGTCCCCTATGACGGCGCAGCCCCTGCCATTACAGGCCTGTTAGGCGGGCACATTGAAGCGGTTTCCGTAAGCCCTGGTGAAGTTATCAACCATGTGAAAGGCGGCAAGCTGAAGACACTGGTGGTGATGGCGGATGAGCGAATGAAAACCATGCCTGACGTCCCGACGTTAAAAGAGAAAGGCGTTGATCTCTCCATTGGCACCTGGCGCGGTCTGATTGTGTCGCAAAAAACGCCGCAGGATGTGGTGGATGTTCTGGCGAAGGCAGCAAAAGAGACGGCTGAAGAGCCTGCATTCCAGGATGCACTGCAAAAGTTGAATCTCAACTATGCATGGCTTGATGGCGCCAGCTTCCAGACCCAAATCAGCGAGCAGGAAAAGTACTTTGACGAGTTGCTGACTCGCCTGGGCCTGAAAAAATAAACCTGAGGTACGGTCGATGAACACAAAACAGTCTGTTGCTCAGCTCGCCGTACCGCACCGCAAGCGCCTTTCATCCACTGTGGTGGTGGCGCTGTTACTTTGTGTGGTTGCTGGCGCGGTGATGATTAATGCCGCTGATTTTCCAGCAACTGCCATTGAAACAGATCCCGGTGCAAGTGCCTTCCCTACCTTCTATGCCTGCGCCCTGATTGTGCTCGCTGTCTTGCTGGTGATACGCGATCTTTTGCAGGCAAAAGCAGAATCTTGCGCCAACGCACAGGAAAAACCGGCATTCAGGAAAACGGCAACAGGAATTGCGGCAACCGCATTTTATATTGTGGCAATGAGCTACTGCGGTTATCTCATTACTACTCCTGTTTTCCTCATCGTCATTATGACGTTGATGGGCTACAGGCGATGGGTACTCACACCGGGTATTGCGCTGCTGTTAACGGCAATCCTCTGGTTGCTGTTTGTCGAAGCGTTACAGGTGCCATTGCCTGTCGGCACATTTTTCGAATAACAGGGGCCAGCAATGTTTGAAAGTGAACTTTTAACTCAGGGTTTTTCGACATTACTCAATAATCCTCAGGCGCTGCTGTTTGCCACTTTTGGGGTGATGCTGGGTATTGTGATTGGCGCTCTGCCCGGTTTAACAGCGACCATGGGGGTGGCGATTTTACTGCCTTTCACCTACGGCATGGAGCCTGTTTCTGGCTTGTTGATGATTTGCGGCGTCTTTTTTGGCGGCGTGTATGGCGGCTCTATCACCGCAATTTTGCTCAAAATTCCCGGAACGCCTGCCGCCGCTGCCACCGCCATTGACGGTTATGAGCTGACGAAGCAGGGAAAAGCCGGGCTGGCGTTGAGTGCCGCCACGTTCTCTTCCTTTAGTGGCGGAACGATCAGTATTATCGTGCTGATGTTTCTCTCTCCGGTGCTTGCCAGTTGGGCGCTGAAATTTAGTGCCTCGGAGTCCTTCGCCCTGGCAACTTTCGGGCTGAGCATTATTGCCAGTATTTCCGGTGAGTCGTTGATTAAAGGGCTGATTGCCGGGGTTGGCGGATTGCTGATCGCAACGATAGGCCTTGATCCAATGGGCGGTTTTCCACGGTTTACAGGTGGATTTGTGGAGCTGATGAATGTGCCATTTATCCCGGTGATGATTGGTTTATTTGCTGCTTCAGAAGCATTCCGCTCTATGGAGCAAAATCAGCAAATTCGTCAGGGTGCGAAGGTAGCTATCGGCAGTCTGTTACTGCCCTGGCAAACACTACGCCGTATCGCATTAACTATTTTGCGCTCATCAGGATTAGGGGTTTTTATCGGCATGATCCCCGGTGCAGGAGCGGATATTGCAGCTTTTGTTGCCTATAACGAAACTCGTCGTTTCAGTAAGACACCAGAAAACTTTGGTAAAGGTGAGATTAAGGCGGTGGCCTCCTGTGAGGCAGGCGCGAATGGCTGCACCGGTGGCGCATTGTTACCTATGCTGACGCTGGGGATCCCTGGCGATGCGGTAACCGCCATCATGCTGGGCGCGTTAACATTACAGGGGATGCAGCCTGGCCCGCTGATGTTTACCGACCACGGCGATATGGTTTATACGCTGTTTGTCGGTATGATCTTCTGTTACTTCATGCTGCTAGTGCTTGGGCTGCTCTCTTTGAAAGTCATCGGTAACGTGGTGAAAATCCCCGGCAATATTCTCACGCCGATGATTCTCGCACTTTGTGTTGTCGGGACTTATGCACTGAACAATAGCCTGTTTGATGTCGGCATTATGTTGATTGCGGGCGTGGTGGGCTATTTCATGCAGAAAGGGGGATATCCGGCATCACCCGTAGTGCTGGCATTGATTATGGGGCCAATGGCAGAAAGTAATTTTCGCCGCGCGCTGTCGCTTTCAGGGGGTTCACTCGACTTTCTGTATACCCGACCGATCACTCTGGCATTGCTGATACTGGCTGCCTTTACGCTGCTGACGCCAATAATCCGCAAAATTATGCGCTTACGGCGTCAGTAATTGATATCGCTCCCCGACGTTGGGGAGTATGAGACTGATGACAAACGCTAAATTGCCTGATGCGCTGCGCTTATCAGGCCTACCACAGAAATGCAATATATTGAATTTGCATGCTTTTGTAGGCCGGATAAGGCGTTCACGCCGCATCCGGCATGAACAAAGCACACGTTAACAACAATCGAAATGCTCCCCTAAGCCAGGGAGCATTTTTTTATTTCAGCAGACGACGCGCCGCTTCCACCACGATTTTCACCGCATGGCTTTCAGTTTGTTTCATCGTCTCAGCATTCGGGATCTCTTGCTGGGTGCGGTTAACGATAACGCCCGCCACCATACCCGCACGCAGGCCCTGGCTTGCGCACATGGTTAGCAACGTTGCAGATTCCATTTCATAGTTCATCACGCCCATCGCCTGCCACTCTTCCATAGAACCTTTAAAGTGACGGACTACGCGACCAGAGTATGTGTCATAACGTTCCTGGCCCGGGTAGAAGGTGTCAGAAGAAGCAGTCACACCAATGTGGGTGGTCGCGCCAATGGATTTCGCGGCTTCTACCAGTGCAGTAGTACATTCGAAATCAGCGACAGCCGGGAACTCCAGCGGAGCGAAGTGCAGGCTCGCGCCATCCAGACGAACAGACGCTGTGGTAACCAATACATCACCAACATTAATATGCGGCTGAATAGCACCCGTCGTACCGATACGCAGGAAGGTGCGAATGCCCAGCTGTGCCAGCTCTTCAACAGCAATAGAAGTAGACGGACCGCCGATACCGGTTGAGCAGACAATAACAGGTTTACCATCCAGCTCTGCGCGCCAGGTGGTGAATTCGCGGTGAGATGCCAGCTTAACCGGCTTATCCATCAGCGCGGCGATCTTTTCCACACGATCCGGGTCGCCAGGGACGATGGCAAGCGTAGCCCCTTGTAAATCGTTTTTAGTGAGGCCGAGATGAAAAACATCAGACTTGGACATATACAACTCCTCTGTGAATCGGTTTAGTCAGAAGAAGCAAAAAGACACTTTACCGAAGGATTTAACATTTTTTCGTGACACCCATCACCATGACGCAAATGTGTTGCATGCATTTACCCGATAAAAGTGATTTAAATCACATAAATAACTCTTTACCGTGTGTTGTTGCATAAAAGATGAGCCGATTCAGGCAATGTGATTTGTTGCATGCTGACTATAGTTAACATTGCGCAAAATTTTTATAAGGGTACGGAGAATACCATGGCAACAACACAACAATCTGGATTTGCACCTGCTGCATCGCCCCTCGCCTCAACCATCGTTCAGACTCCGGAAGATGCGATTGTGGCAGGGTTCACCTCTATCCCTTCGCAAGGGGATAACATGCCTGCTTACCATGCTCGCCCAAAGCAGAGCGATGGCCCACTGCCAGTGGTCATTGTAGTGCAAGAAATTTTTGGCGTGCATGAACATATCCGCGATATTTGTCGCCGTCTGGCGCTGGAGGGGTATCTGGCTATCGCACCAGAACTCTATTTCCGCGAAGGCGATCCGAATGATTTCGCCGATATCCCAACGCTGCTAAGTGGTCTGGTGGCAAAAGTACCTGACTCACAGGTATTGGCCGATCTCGATCATGTCGCCAGTTGGGCGTCACGCAACGGCGGCGATGTCCATCGTTTAATGATCACCGGATTTTGCTGGGGCGGACGCATCGCCTGGCTGTATGCCGCGCATAATCCACAGTTAAAAGCCGCAGTGGCGTGGTACGGCAAACTGACGGGCGATAAGTCACTGAATTCACCGAAACAACCTGTTGATATCGCAACCGATCTTAACGCTCCGGTTCTCGGCTTATATGGCGGCCAGGATAACAGCATTCCGCAGGAGAGCGTGGAAACGATGCGCCAGGCGCTGCGGGCAGCAAACGCGAAAGCAGAGATTATCGTTTACCCGGATGCCGGGCATGCGTTCAACGCCGATTATCGTCCGAGCTATCATGCCGAGTCAGCGAAAGACGGCTGGCAGCGTATGCTGGAGTGGTTTAAGCAGTATAGTGGGAAGCGGAGTTAGTTTCCTCTTAGTCTATATTTGAGATGGTGAGTGAACGAGTGCGTTTTGCTGCCATCTCTGTCCCCCAAAAAATAATCAGTATGAATTGATTGGAGATTACGACTCCGCTATTTGACCTTAAGAAAGTCGGCAAGTCATAGTCATAAATGAGTCTCTTCAATGGCAGACACCTTAGAGATTTACCATCAACTCCCATTCACAAACAAACATTAATTATTATCAACACATTCACATTAATTATAAATCATCTCAGACCTTCCTGATAAAAAGATATTAAAGTGAAACATTTTGTTTTTCACATTTTAGTTCATCACTTTTAGGCGTAAATAAAGGTAAAAACAACAATACTATTTCTCTTTCACAAAAGAATTAATAAAAGGTTTCTCAAGGATGAGTGATATTATTTACCTGACCATAACCGGAGAACAACAAGGATGTATTTCCTCTCGTTGTGGAACGAGCGCATCAATAGGTAATCGCTGGCAGATTGGCCATGAAGATGAAATCTTCGCGTTCTCGCTCTCTAATAGTATTACGAATACAGGCAAAGGGTCACAATTGCATGGCCTTAGTTTCTGTAAGTTGATTGATAAAAGCTCCCCGTTACTTATTAACGCTATTAACAATAACGAGCAGTTGTTCATGGAGTTTGACTTCTATCGGATCAATAGATTTGGTCGATGGGAGAAATATTACAACATTCAACTCCGCGGCGCGTTCTTATCAGCAATAAATTATCTGATTACTGAAAACAATCTGGATACAGAAACCATCACAGTCAGTTATGAATATATACTCTCCAGGCATCTGATTGCTAATACTGAATTTAGTTATTTGGCATTTCCCGATAACTACAACCGTCTGTTTATACCACGGCCAAAAACTAAAGATGATAATGGCCTCAAAACACTCAATAGTAAAGCGGTTGGCAGACTGCTTGCTGCTGGCGGCATATACAATGGGAATATCGAAGGATTCAGGGAAACAGCAAACAAGTTGGGGGGAGATGCACCTGCTGGTTACGATCAAGTTATGGATAACAAAGGGTTACTCATCGCTGGTGCTTCAATAGTTGCTGGAGTTGTTCTGGGAAGAATGAGATTCCCTGATTTGGAATCACTTGCGCATTTCGGAGCCAGAGGTGCAGTATCAGGAAGACCATTTAATCCCGACCTTGCGGGTGGTCCAATAGAAAACCTGACGACAAATGGCGTAACAATCAATAGGGAAGGTATAGCTATTGTTGAAAAACATATAGCCAGATTTGGGCATGATCCTGTAAATGAAGTGATGATCAATAGACTGAAAGACATTGAGAAAGGAAAAATCCCCCCAGAACAAGTAGATCTTAACTTCTATACTCATGAGTGTCGGGAATATCAGCGTTACTGTAATCTTGGTTGGGAAACAGGACAACCTGATGGTGACGCAGGTTATGCACTCTGAAATCATACGCATACTGCTACTCTAGAAGATTATAAACTTAAGGGAGAACTTAATGACTTATACCACCAGGATGCACTTGACTATGATAACTGAAACTGAAATTAACGTACTAAAAGTTATGACTGAGAAAGATATAAACTGGAACTGGATGAATCTCGATCGCACACTATCCATAAGGCAAATTCCAGGATTCGGTAATGTTGTTAACATTGTTAACAAATTAGCTAACGAGGGTTTGGTTATTATTGAGGATAGCGGACATAAGTCTATGCCTCACTACCACGTTACTGAAAAGGGATACAATCTCGTGCAACGTGAGAATAAATAACGTAGCGTTGATTACTGAACGGAATCACTCAAAACTGTGTTTTGCGAAAAAACGATTCGGTTATTTCTGCTCCTGAAGATCTGCTTCAATCTGGCACTCATGCAAAATGGCTTCCAGTGCTGGAAGCCATTATCGTGCTGTAATTTACAGTGACTCGTTAATACTCATCATCCCCGACGCAAATTCTGCGCCGCCTGCACCATGTTTGCCAGCGCGGCGCGGGTTTCTGGCCAGCCACGCGTTTTCAGGCCGCAGTCCGGGTTGACCCACAGACGCTCTGCCGGAATGCGTTTTGCCGCTTTCTTCAGCAAGGCTTCAATCCATTCTACGCTCGGTACGTTTGGCGAGTGAATGTCATAGACGCCTGGACCGATTTCATTCGGATAATCAAACTCTTCGAACGACTCCAGCAACTCCATGTCGGAACGCGAGGTTTCGATGGTGATGACGTCTGCATCCAGCGCCGCAATCGAATCCATGATGTCGTTGAACTCGCAATAACACATGTGAGTGTGGATTTGCGTTTCATCTTTCGCTACGGCGGCGTTGATACGGAAAGCCTCCACGCCCCACTGGAGATACGCATCCCAGTCGCTGCGACGCAGCGGTAAACCTTCGCGCAGCGCCGGTTCGTCAATCTGGATGATGCCAATTCCAGCGGCTTCCAGATCGGCCACTTCATCACGCAGCGCCAGCGCAATTTGTTTGGCGATGGTTTCACGGCTGACATCTTCACGCGGGAACGACCAGCAGAGAATCGTCACCGGGCCAGTCAGCATCCCTTTCACCGGTTTGTCGGTCAGCGATTGTGCATACTTCGCCCACTCTACGGTGATCGGTGCCGGGCGGCTAACGTCACCAATAACAATCGGTGGCTTCACGCAGCGGGAACCGTAGCTCTGTACCCAACCGTTTTGCGTAAAGACAAAACCGTCGAGGTGCTCGCCAAAGTATTCCACCATGTCGTTACGCTCAGCCTCGCCATGGACCAGCACATCCAGTCCCAAACGTTCCTGCTCAACAATGGCCTGCTTGATATGTTCCGCAATGCCCGTGCGGTAGTTATTGGCGTCAAGATTGCCCTTTTTGAAATCCAGACGCAGGGTACGAATTTCCGTGGTTTGCGGGAAGGAACCAATCGTGGTGGTCGGCCACGCTGGCAGTTTAAAACGCGCACGCTGGGCTTCAGCACGCACTTCATAGACATTCGCACGCTGACTGTCCTGCGCGGTGATCGCCGCCAGACGCTTTTCTACCGCCGGATTATGGACGCGGGTAGAGTGGCGGCGCGCCTGAATCGGGGCGCTCCACTCTGCCAGAGCAGCCGTGTCACCACTGTTCAGCGCATCGCGCAGCAGTGCCAGTTCATGGCATTTTTGTAGGGCGAAGGCAAACCAGCTTTTCACTTCTGCATCAAGACGCGTTTCCACGCTCAGGTCGATGGGGCTGTGCAGCAGTGAGCAGGAAGATGCCACCCACAAATCACGTTTGCCGACAATGTCCTTAATTTGTGCATATTTCTCGGTAAGATCGGCGCGCCAGACGTTACGACCATTGATCAGTCCCGCAGACAGCAGCCAGTCAGAAGGCAGACGCTTGTGCAGTTCGGCAATGTCATCTTTACCATGTACGAGATCGACATGCAGACCCTGAACAGGCAGCGCAGTAATCGTGTCGAGGTTTGGCGTTACGCCTTCAAAATAGGTAGTCAGCAGCAGTTTCACCTGGCCCTGGAGCGCGTCGTAAGCGGGTTTGTATGCGTCCAGCCACGCCTGCGGTAGTTCCAGTACCAGCGCGGGTTCGTCGATCTGTACCCACTCAATGCCGCGTTTTGCCAGTTCTGCCAGCACTTGCTGATAAACCGGCAGAATGTCGTTCAGCAGGCTCAGGCGGTCAAACTGCTCACCTTTCACTTTCCCCAACCACAGGTAGGTAATCGGCCCCAGCAGCACAGGTTTCACCTTGTGGCCCAGCGCCAGCGCCTCGTCCACTTCCTCCAGCAGTTGCGTCCAGGTCAGTTTGAACTGTTGGCCTTTAACGAACTCCGGCACCATGTAGTGATAGTTGGTGTTAAACCATTTGGTCATTTCCGCCGCTGCCGCAGGTTCACCAGTCGGCGCACGTCCACGACCAATACGGAACAGGGTATCGATATCTACCGAACCCTCTTTGTTCTGGTGACGCGCTGGAACATTACCCAGCAGCAGGCTGGTGGTCAGAACATGATCGTACCAGGCAAAATCGCCCACCGGCAGCAGGTCGATACCCGCTTGCTTTTGTTGATCCCAGTGACGAGCACGTAATTCACGCCCTACTGCCAGCAGTTCTTCACGCGTGGAGTTCCCCGCCCAATAACTCTCTTGCGCTTTTTTCAGCTCGCGACGCAGGCCAACGCGAGGAAAACCGAGGGTGTGATTAAGAATTGTCATTATATGCCCCTTGTGGAATTTTTAGTATTTAGACGTCCAGATGTTTACACATCCATATTTGCCAGTTACTGTATATTCCTCAAGCGCAAATTATTCATGCCGAAGTGAAGGACTTTCATGATCGAAGTAAAACACCTGAAAACGCTACAAGCGTTGCGGAACTGCGGCTCGCTCGCAGCCGCTGCGGCGACGTTGCATCAGACGCAATCCGCCCTGTCTCACCAGTTTAGCGATCTGGAACAACGTCTTGGCTTCCGGCTATTTGTGCGTAAGAGCCAGCCGCTACGCTTTACACCGCAGGGAGAAATCCTGTTGCAGCTGGCAAACCAGGTACTGCCGCAAATCAGCCAGGCACTGCAAGCCTGTAATGAACCGCAGCAGACACGCCTGCGCATTGCCATTGAGTGCCACAGCTGTATTCAGTGGCTGACACCTGCGTTAGAAAACTTTCATAAGAACTGGCCGCAGGTAGAGATGGATTTTAAATCGGGCGTGACGTTTGACCCGCAGCCCGCGTTGCAACAGGGCGAGCTGGATCTGGTGATGACGTCCGATATTCTGCCGCGCAGTGGACTGCATTATTCGCCGATGTTCGATTATGAAGTGCGTCTGGTGTTAGCACCTGACCATCCACTGGCGGCGAAAACGCGTATCACGCCGGAAGATCTCGCCAGCGAGACGCTATTGATTTATCCGGTGCAGCGTAGCCGACTGGATGTCTGGCGCCATTTTCTTCAGCCGGCAGGCGTCAGCCCGTCACTGAAAAGCGTCGATAACACCTTATTGTTGATTCAGATGGTTGCTGCGCGGATGGGCATTGCCGCCCTGCCGCATTGGGTAGTAGAGAGTTTTGAGCGCCAGGGTCTGGTGGTGACCAAAACCCTGGGCGAAGGCTTGTGGAGCCGACTGTACGCCGCCGTGCGCGATGGCGAGCAGCGTCAGCCGATTACGGAAGCGTTTATTCGCTCAGCGCGCAATCACGCCTGCGATCATCTGCCGTTTGTGAAGAGCGCGGAGCGACCCACTTACGATGCACCCACAGTGAGGCCAGGATCACCAGCGCGCCTGTAATAAATGTTGGCCAGTGCGGCTGTTGGTGCCAGATAGCCAGGTTTACCAGCAGCCCTGCCGGAACGTGCATATTATTCATAATGCCCAGCGTTCCGGCGTCCACCTGCGTCGCGCCGTAGTTCCACATAAAGTAGCCAATCCCGGAAGCCACCACGCCAAGAAACACCAGAATGCCCCATTGCAGCGAGGTTTGCGGCATTTTCTGCGCATTTCCCAGCAAGAACCATGCAATCACCGCCACCAGGAACGCGCCGAGATAGAACCACGCAAAGGCGTTATGCTGTGGCATCGGGCGAGTTTCCATCAGGCGTTTGTAACCCACCATGCCGATGGCGAAAGTGATGTTGGAGAGCTGCACCAGCAACAGGCCGGTCCAGAAGTGGTCGGTAACCTGATCATAGCGAATAATCCCGGCACCAATCACCGCCAGCAAGGCGCTAAAGGCATAGCCCCAGCGCAGACGGCGCTTACTCATGATGTCATAAATCAGCGTGATGTAGAGCGGCGTCAGCACGGTAAATAACAACAACTCGGAAACCGTCAGGTAGAGATAAGCACGGAAACTCAGCATATACATCACGCCAAGCTGCATCGCGCCCACCAGCATATACAGGCCGACCGTTTTCAGGCTATTGCCACGGGTACGCAGAAACGGCAGAAAAACGAGTGCCGCCAGGCCAACGCGCACCAGCACCGCAAAATAGCTATCGACGTGCCCCGCAAGGTACTCGCCATAAAAGCTAAAGGAGAAGGCCCACAGAATCGTGGTGATGATAAGTAGCGCCACAATGGAAAACTCTTTGATTAACGAGTATCCATTGTAGCGAAGTATCAGGTTGACAACTGACCAAATAAAGAACGATTACGATAAATAGAGCTTACGCAGATAATGCGGCACTGCGTCTTCGGCGTTAGTACCAATCACTTCCAGCTCTGGATGCAGGTCTTTCAGCCGTTGGTGTGCGCTGCCCATAATGCAGCCCTTACCCACCATCGACAGCATTTCGGCATCGTTCATCCCGTCACCAAAGGCAATACAATCTTGCAGGCTGTAGCCCAGTTTCTTCGCTACCGCTTCCAGGGCATGGCCTTTTGAAACGCCGCCAGCCATGACTTCCAGGCAGGTTAAGGTAGAGAAACTGACATTGACGCGATCGCCCCAGCGAGCGTTAATCGCTTGCTCCAGTGGCAGAAGTTTTTCATGGGAATCACTGG
This sequence comes from Escherichia sp. E4702, assembly GCF_963883545.1. Classification (NCBI taxonomy): domain Bacteria; kingdom Pseudomonadati; phylum Pseudomonadota; class Gammaproteobacteria; order Enterobacterales; family Enterobacteriaceae; genus Escherichia; species Escherichia sp. E4702. The sequence goes on from NZ_CAWORF010000034.1 coordinate 32,319, forward strand.
TGAAGAACACTTTGCTGACACCTTCTGGTTCCAGCAACCCCGGCTCATATAGCGCATATTTGAATACCGCTTCTTTAAAAAAGCGCATCTCTTCCGGGCGGTGGCGATTCATAAACCATTCGTCGTCGCGATAAACGTTAGTAATGATGTCCGGATTGTCGTTGACTACGCCAAACAGGTCACTGGCAATGTCGCGATCCAGGTTATGAGCAAAAATCAGATTGCCATCCAGATCGTGAACGCGCGCGCCATTGGAGGTAATCATGTAAGACTTAATCTCCAGATTATCGCGAATTTGCCCCACATCAACGTGGTGGCGACCAGTCGCAAACACAAAGTTGATGCCGCGCGCGGTGAGCAGCTTCAGAGTTTCTTTGGCGTAAGGGGATAACGTATGGTCGGGAGAAAGTAACGTGCCATCTAAATCAGACGCAACAACCTGGTACATAAGAAATTTAAACCTCTGTAGAGCGGTTTCCGCTGGGTGAGTTATGCCTGTTGAAAAAATCAACGATGGCGTGGAGCGCGACTGAGCGCATTGCGTCCTTTTCAAAAAGGATCTCGTGGTACGCACCTTTAATTACCAACGGTCGACCTCCTTCTACAGGGTGGCCCGCGGCGGCGCGAAGTTCACAAAAACGGTCGTGCATGCGGTTATCCACCACGCGCTCTTCTTCAGCCTGCAAAAGCAGCGTTGGCGTGGCGTCATCACCTGCTCCGGCTAACACCTGTTCTCCGGCCAGAATACTTTCACGTACCCAATGGTATGTCGGCCCGCCGACACGAATTGTTGGGTCATCAGCATAGAAGCGTAGATTGCGCCGATATCGCTGCCTGCTGTGGGTAAGCACGTTGATGGCAAACGGCAAGGCGCGCCAGCGCCCGGTGCCTATCGCATAGCCATCGCGAAAACGTGGGTGCGCTTCGGCCCAGTTTAGGATCTGCCGCGCCATAAATGACGGCATGCGAATCACAATGCCGAACATTGGCGCGGTCAGTGCAATGGCATCGCACACGCCAGGATGGCGTTGCAGGAACAGAGTGGAGATTGCGCCGCCCATCGAGTGGGCCAGTATATAGCGTTTACGCCACGGACCTGGCTGGACCTCTTGTTGCCAGAACGCCGCCAGATCATCAACATAATCATCAAAACGATTAACATGGCCGAGATGTGGATCGGCTAACAGACGACCAGAACGCCCTTGCCCGCGATGGTCGATGATTAATACGTCAAACCCCAGGTGAAACAGGTCGTAGGCCAGTTCCGCATATTTTACATAGCTCTCAATACGCCCTGGACAGATGACGACCACCCGGTCATGGTGCTGCGCGCGAAAACGGACAAAGCGCACCGGAATGTCATCCACACCAGTAAACTCTGCTTCATCACGCTGACGCCAGAAATCAGTCAGCGGTCCCATGGTAAAAGCAGCAAACGCTTTTTCTCTTGTTTCCCAGTCTTTTTGCTGCTGAAACATCGGGTAATCTGCCTCTTAAACCACGTAAAATCGTTTTTTTAAGCGTGCCTGACACAACGCTGCGACAGTAGCGTATTGTGGCACAAAAATAGACACACCGGGAGTTCATCATGACTTTAGAATGGTGGTTTGCCTACCTGCTGACATCGATCATTTTAAGCTTGTCGCCAGGCTCTGGCGCAATCAATACCATGACCACTTCCCTTAACCACGGTTATCGTGGCGCAGTGGCGTCTATTGCTGGTTTACAAACCGGGCTGGCGATTCATATTGTGCTGGTTGGCGTGGGATTGGGGACGCTGTTTTCCCGCTCGGTGATTGCGTTTGAAGTGTTGAAGTGGGCAGGCGCGGCTTACCTGATTTGGCTGGGGATCCAGCAGTGGCGCGCCGCTGGTGCAATTGACCTTAAATCGCTGACCCCGACCCAATCACGGCGTCATCTGTACCAACGGGCCGTGTTTGTGAATCTCACCAATCCTAAAAGTATTGTGTTTCTGGCAGCGCTATTTCCGCAGTTCATCATGCCGCAGCAACCGCAAGTTATGCAGTATATCGTGCTCGGCGTCACCACCATTGTGGTCGATATTATTGTGATGATCGGTTACGCCACGCTCGCCCAACGAATCGCGTTATGGATAAAAGGGCCAAAACAAATGAAGGCATTGAATAAGATTTTCGGCTCGCTGTTTATGCTGGTGGGAGCGCTGTTGGCATCGGCAAGGCATGCGTGAAAAATAATGTCGGATGCGGCGTAAACGCCTTATCCGACTTACTCTGATGACGCGTCTGGCATCAACGCGAAATAATCAAATGAATGCCAAATCCGGCAAATAACGCCCCGGCAAAACCATCAATCCACTTCGCCAGACGTTGATAACCACGGCGCATTTGCGGCAGGGCAAACAGGCTGGCAACGACGGTAAACCATGCCAGCGTTTCGACAATAATCAGCGCGAAAATGCCCCAGCGTTCGGTGGTGCCGACGTTATCGCCGACAAACAGCGAGAATACCGAACCAAAGTAGATAATCGCTTTCGGATTGGCGAGATTGGTCAGTAAACCTTTCAGGAAACTGCGCCCACTTTTCGCCAGTTCTACCTGTGGCGCAGGTGCAGAAACAACCTCTTTTTTCAGTGCACTACGCAGCATCTGATAACCCATCCAGCAGAGATACAGGCCACCACCTACCATAATCAGCGTATGCAGCCAGGCCATTTTTTCGATAATCAGATGCAGGCCAAGCAGCGCAATCCCAGCCCAAACCATTACGCCGCAGGTAATGCCCAGCACACCCATCATCGCTTCTTTACGGGAACGACTGACAGCGGTCTGAGAGACAAAAAAGAAATCGGGACCGGGGCTCATAAGCGCCACGATGTGCACCATGGCAACGGTGAGGAATAACATCAACATACAATTGACTCGCGGGGGAAACGTTTACGGAATGTTCATCCTGGCACTTTTTTATGCCGCTGACTACTCTTCGTCATCGCCGTCAACATGCGCGCGGATAAGCGTCATAAACGGTTTACCAAAGCGTTCCAACTTGCGCATCCCAACGCCGTTAACACTCAACATTTCGCTGGCAGTGATTGGCATCTGTTCCGCCATCTCAATCAAGGTTGCGTCGTTAAACACCACGTACGGCGGGACATTGCTTTCATCGGCAATCGATTTACGCAGTTTGCGTAATTTAGCGAACAGTTTACGGTCATAGTTGCCGCCGAACGATTTCTGCATTGCCTTCGGTTTAAGCGCCACAATACGCGGCACGGCGAGTTGCAAAGAAGATTCGCCGCGCAGTACCGGGCGCGCGGCTTCTGTCAGTTGTAACGCGGAGTGCTGGGCAATATTTTGCGTCACCAGGCCGAGGTGAATCAGCTGGCGGATCACGCTCACCCAGTGCTCATGACTTTTATCACGGCCCATGCCATAGACTTTCAGTTTGTCATGACCATAGTCGCGGATACGCTGGTTATTGGCGCCGCGAATCACTTCCACCACATAGCCCATACCAAACCGCTGATTCACACGACCAATAGTGGAAAGGGCAATCTGCGCATCGGTTGAACCATCGTATTGTTTCGGCGGATCGAGGCAGATATCGCAGTTACCACATGGTTCCTGACGACCTTCGCCAAAATAGTTCAGCAACACCAGACGACGGCAAGTTTGCGCTTCGGCAAATGCGCCCATCGCATTGAGTTTATGGCGCTCGATATCCTGCAATTGCCCTTGCGGCTTCTCTTCCAGACAACGGCGCAGCCACGCCATATCAGCCGGATCGTAAAACAGCATCGCTTCCGCGGGCAGGCCATCACGCCCGGCGCGTCCGGTTTCCTGATAATAGGATTCGATATTGCGCGGAATATCAAAATGCACCACGAAGCGGACGTTCGGCTTGTTGATGCCCATGCCAAACGCCACGGTCGCCACCACAATTTGCAGGTCATCACGCTGAAATTTTTCCTGCACATCGGCGCGGACATTATTTTCCAGCCCGGCATGATACGCCGCCGCGCTAATTCCTTTACTTTGCAGACGCGCGGCGGTGTCTTCTACTTTCGCCCGACTGTTGCAGTAGATAATGCCCGACTTCCCCCGCTGTTCCTGCACGTAACGCATCAACTGATCGAGCGGTTTGAACTTCTCCATCAGCATGTAGCGAATATTCGGACGGTCAAAACTGCTGATTTGAATTAGCGGATCGTTCAGCCCCAGCAGGCGCACAATATCCTGGCGCGTGGTGTCGTCGGCGGTGGCGGTTAGCGCCATAAACGGCAGCGTCGGAAAACGCTGACGCAGCTGACCGAGCGCGGCATATTCCGGGCGGAAATCGTGGCCCCATTGGGAGATACAATGCGCTTCATCAACGGCTAATAACACCGGATTCCAGTGCGCCAGATGCTCAAGGAAGTTATCCAGCATCAGGCGTTCCGGCGCGATATAGAGCAGACGAATTTGCCCGGTACGGCAGCCTGTCATCACTTCAAGTTGCTGCTCTCGGGTTTGCGTCGAGTTAAGGCACGCCGCCGCCACGCCGTTGGCTTGCAGTTGATCCACTTGATCTTTCATCAACGAAATCAGCGGTGAAACAACCACGGTAAGGCCGTTTAGCAATAAGGCAGGAATTTGATAGCAAAGGGATTTTCCGCCACCAGTGGGCATGACGACCAGGCAATCGCGACCAGAAAGTACGGTATCGATGATCTCTTCCTGACCAGGGCGAAACTGTTGGTAGCCAAAGGTTTCTTGTAAAACCTGCTTAGCTCCGGACTCCAGATTCAACACTTCCGCCTGCGCCACATTCACCCCGATTGCCTGAAATAAAAACAGGCGCTATTTTCAGCGCCTGCGCGAGAAACTGCAATGCTTTTAGTCTCTGAGAGGGTAATCCTGGATGCTGGATTCCAGATTTGCCTTTCAATCAACTCACATCAGAACAGGTCGTTTAGCATAACTCCTACACCGACACGGGTCTGGCTGAAGTTATAGTCGATGAGCGATTCGCCATAGCCGCTATAAACCTGAGTATAAAGGCGCACATGTTTGGTGATCGGGTAGCTTAAGCCTAACTCCGCACCACCATAACCGGTGTTCCAGTTGTACTGCCCTTTCGCGCTCAGCACAGCATCACCGAGGTGATAACCAATTTTAAGCTGGTAGTAACCCATATATTTGGTGATGTCCGGGTTATCGTCCGTATTACCGACGACATACCACGGCTTCACTTCCACCAGCCAGTTACCATTTTCTGCCATCAGGCGGGTGTAGATACGGTTCCAACTACGGGAAGTTGGGTCAGAACGTCCGTTAGAGTCGTGGTTATAACCCATCTCTACATCGCGCAGCGTCCAGCCTGCAAAGCTGTAATCGGTGGCGAACCCGAGGAACAATTGCGGTTCATAGTTGGTTTCACGAAACGGTGATGACTCATCGCTATTAGAAAGCTGCCACCAGGATTTCTGGGTGTAGGAAGCGCCCAGTACAGAGTTTGGCCCCAAAATCCCCCGCCACAGCGGAAACGCCAGGCTCAACTGGAACTTTACTTCATCCTTACGCGCGTTTTCTGCCCAGTCGTAACTGGCAATAGCTTCTTTATTGAGATCGCTGGTTTGGGTGTAGATGATGTAGTTGGTGTCGTAAGGATAAAGGGTGAAAGGATTGTCATGCTCCTGCAACATATTGGCGATAATGCTGCCACGTACTGCTGGCGCGTCATGCACATCTTTCACCGTTGCCTCTTGCGCATTTGCCACTATCGGCAGCATACACATCGGCAACAAGCAGCCCAGTAGAGTCCGCATCGATCGTGTTCTCCGTAACGAATTATTGATTAGATGAATATTTTTTCTGCGGGCTATTTTACATACTTAACTCAATTGCCGTTAGTTATCCCTTCCTAAAGTAGAAACCAACAACAAAGAAGCATAAAATCAACATTTCATTAACCAATGAAGTGTAAGGATGATATGTCTGCCGTACTGACCGCCGAACAAGCCCTGAAATTAGTGGGTGAAATGTTTGTTTATCACATGCCATTTAACCGCGCATTGGGGATGGAGCTGGAGCGTTACGAAAAAGAATTTGCACAGCTGGCCTTTAAAAATCAGCCGATGATGGTTGGTAACTGGGCGCAAAGCATTTTGCACGGTGGGGTCATTGCGTCGGCGCTGGACGTCGCCGCGGGTCTGGTGTGTGTAGGTAGCACCTTAACCCGCCACGAAACCATCAGTGAGGATGAACTGCGCCAGCGGCTATCGCGGATGGGGACAATTGATCTTCGCGTCGATTATCTACGTCCAGGCAGAGGCGAGCGTTTTACAGCTACCAGTAGCCTGCTGCGTGCGGGTAATAAAGTCGCCGTCGCCCGCGTTGAACTGCACAATGAAGAACAGCTTTATATTGCCAGTGCTACCGCCACCTATATGGTAGGTTGAATACATAAAAGCAGGTAAACTGCTGAGACTTATGACAAACGCAAAATTGCCTGATGCGCTACGCTTATCAGACCTACCAGAGAAATGCAATATATTGAATTTGCATGGTTTTGTAGGCTGAATAAGGCGTTAACGCCGCATCCGGCATGAACAAAGCACACTTTGTCAGCAAACTGAGCAGGTCAACTGCTATCAACAACAAAAAATGAGTTTTCCAATGGATGCAAAACAAACGCGGCAGGGCGTATTACTCGCTCTTGCCGCTTATTTTATTTGGGGTATCGCCCCAGCGTACTTCAAGCTGATTTACTACGTGCCCGCCGAAGAGATCCTGACGCATCGCGTGATCTGGTCGTTTTTCTTTATGGTGGTGCTGATGAGCATCTGCCGCCAGTGGTCCTATTTAAAAACGCTGATTCAGACGCCACAGAAAATTTTTATGCTGGCAGTCTCTGCCGTGCTGATTGGCGGCAACTGGCTACTGTTTATCTGGGCGGTGAACAATCACCATATGCTGGAAGCGAGCCTTGGTTACTTTATTAACCCGCTGGTGAATATAGTGCTGGGGATGATTTTCCTCGGCGAGCGATTCCGCCGGATGCAATGGCTGGCGGTGATTCTGGCGATATGTGGCGTGTTGGTCCAGCTGTGGACTTTTGGTTCGCTGCCAATCATCGCGCTGGGGCTGGCGTTTAGTTTTGCCTTCTACGGCCTGGTACGCAAGAAGATTGCCGTTGAAGCGCAAACCGGCATGTTAATCGAAACCATGTGGTTGCTGCCCGTGGCGGCGATTTACCTGTTTGCTATTGCCGACAGCTCAACCAGCCATATGGGGCAAAATCCTATGTCGCTGAATTTACTGCTGATCGCCGCCGGTATTGTCACTACCGTACCGCTGTTGTGTTTTACCGCCGCAGCCACGCGCCTGCGTCTCTCAACGTTAGGCTTTTTCCAGTACATTGGCCCGACGCTGATGTTCCTGCTGGCTGTGACGTTTTATGGTGAAAAACCAGGTGCCGATAAGATGGTGACTTTCGCCTTTATTTGGGTGGCGCTGGCAATTTTTGTGATGGATGCGATTTATACGCAGCGTAGAACGTCCAAATAAAAAATAAATATATTCTGAAAAAATATGCCTGCTCTTGCATGAGAGTGGGCATATTGCCATGCTGACAGGAGACTCACACAAGGATGTAAAATTTATGTTACGTATGTTTATCCCAACATCGAACGGTAAGATTTCCAGACGCCGATATATATTTTCCTTTATTTTAATAAATTTCATTTTTGCCTTTCTTATTGTTTTTTTTAACGATGGGGAAGCTGGTTTTCTTGTTATAGTCTCTACCATCGCACTCCATTATCTCGTCATCAACATGAATTGCCAACGACTCCGTGATAGTGGTTTCATATATATAAAAACTTATGTTTTTGGTACATTGGCAGTATATATTATCTCTATCATCACAATGATAGCCGAAGATTTTGCCTGTTCAGGCAATGGTTCGATGATTTTTTTAATTTGCTACTTTTCCACTTTCAGTATGCTAATGCTTGCACCTACTGATTCATCAAAACAATAGTACGGAGTATTTATGAGTAAGGAATATATGAACGATGGTTCATTAAGTGAAAAATGGAAATATCGATTTAATTTTTATGATCAACATGGTTTTCCTGGATTCTGGGGGGCAACACCAGAATATAAAGCAGCATTTAAAGCATTAAAAGTAAGACAACGCTTAACTATTCAAATGAATTTCATTGCTTTCTTCTGTTCCTGGATATATTTATTTGTCCTGGGATTATGGAAAAAAGCAATTATAGTTCTATTACTTAGTATTCTATCTCTATTTGTTGGTGCACTAATTGGCGTTAACATTCTGGGAATTGCCGTAGCAGCCTATGTTGCTGTTAACACGAACAAATGGTTCTATGAGAAAGAAGTAAAAGGGTTAAATACCTGGAGCCTTTGAATAAGAGATGGCTTAGCCAGGCTAAGCCACCGCCTTCTTTTTACAACCAGTTCTTGCGCTTAAAGTACAGATACGGTGCCAGGCCCGCGAGGATCATAAAGATAATCGCTGCCGGGTAGCCGAAGCTCCACTTCAACTCTGGCATAAACTCAAAGTTCATCCCGTAGCTGGAAGCGACGAGCGTTGGCGGCAGGAACACGACGGATACCACCGAGAAGATCTTGATGATGCGGTTCTGCTCGATGTTGATAAAGCCCATCGCCGCCTGCATCAGGAAGTTCACCTTCTGGAACAAGGATTCGTTATGCGGCAGCAGGGATTCGATATCTCGCAGGATTTCACGCGCCTGCTCCAGTTGCCCACCCGGTAAGCGTGCTTTACGTACCAGGAAGTTGAGCGCGCGCTGGGTATCCATCAGACACAGGCGAACTTTCCAGCCGATATCTTCCAGTTCTGCCAATGTGGAGAGTGCCTCGTCGTACTCATCGCCCTGACGCCCTTCCATAATCACCCGGCTCAGTTGCTCCAGATCGCTGTAGATGTTTTCAATTTCATCCGCTAACTGTTCGATTTTGGTTTCGAACAGATCCAGCAGCAGCTCGTAAGCGTTACCGTCTACCATCGACTGGCTGCGGGCGCGCATACGATACAGACGGAATGCAGGCAGCTCGCGTTCACGCAGTGTAAACAGACGACCATCGCGGATGGTAAATGCTACAGTAGAGTTACCGGCGTGATCTTCCGCATCTTCAAAGAAGAAGAAGGAGTGAATATGCAGGCCGTCATCGTCTTCAAAGAAACGCGCCGATGCTTCGATGTCTTCCAGTTCCGGGCGGGTTGCCAGGCTCTGGCCAAGTTCAGATTGTACGCGCAGTCGCTCGTCGTCATCCGGTTCGACAAGATCAATCCATACTGCATTTACAAGGGGTTGTGACTCTTCGACTTCCAGCCGGGTCAGTCGGTTATTTTCCAGTTGAAATGCGCTCAGCATGACCGGGACTCCCAATGCTTAAAATATCGGACAGTTCGGTGGGCACACAGAAACAAATTGAGTTTCAGACCATTAAACAGCCTGACTCAGCGCGACGGGAAAATTGAGGTCGCTGACAACCGCTAAGGCTATCAGCAAAAGGGGATAGCCTTAGGAGTTGATCCTGGATGACAGGATAGTGAGCCAGTATCTACTGGGTGTGTCCAAGGCGAATGTCCTCTTAGAGTGATCGTGCGCGCATGTTACGCCAGCAAAATTTTGCCGTCAACACGCAACGGAACACCACAGAACAATAGTTGAACTTCGCGCTTTTTGGTACTCGTCAAGGTCATTAACAGGATAAAAAAATCCCACATCCAGGACCTATAATGGCGCATCGGCTACTCATTGGTAAAGGAATGATCACCTTGAATCTCAAACGGATTTTTCTCGCCCTCACCTTGCTTCCCTTGTTTGCTGTTGCTGCTGATGACTGCGCGCTCTCTGACCCAACGCTGACTGTGCAGGCGTATACCGTTAATCCTCAAACCGAACGGGTGAAAATGTACTGGCAAAAAGCCAATGGCGAAGCGTGGGGAACGTTACATGCACTGCTGGAGGATATTAATAGCCAGGGGCAAGTTCAGATGGTGATGAACGGCGGCATCTATGATGAAAGCTATGCGCCGCTCGGTTTGTACATCGAAAACGGTCAGCAGAAAGTGGCGTTAAATCTCGCCTCGGGGGAAGGTAATTTCTTTATCCGTCCTGGCGGCGTTTTTTATGTTGCGGGAAATAAAGTCGGCATCGTTCGTCTGGATGCCTTTAAAACCAGTAAAAAGATTCAGTTTGCGGTGCAGTCAGGGCCAATGTTGATGGAAAATGGCGTAATTAATCCGCGCATTCATCCCAACGTCACCTCACGCAAAATCCGTAACGGTGTGGGGATTAATAAACAAGGGAACGCTGTGTTTTTGTTGAGCCAGCAGGTGACAAACTTTTATGATTTTGCCTGTTATGCCAAAGCGAAACTGAACGTTGAGCAGCTGCTTTATCTTGATGGCACGATTTCACATATGTATATGAAAGGCGGGGCAATCCCGTGGCAACGCTATCCTTTTGTCACCATGATTTCCGTCGAGCGGAAAGGTTAAGCATTGTACACTCGAGGAGGCCAGACAAACTGGGACTGGCTACACAGCTGGAAAATCATCAGATAAATGAAGGGAAACAAAAATGAAAAAAACGCTCGCAACGTTATTTTTATTAACGTGTCTGGGATCATCGTCCGCTTATGCGGATAACGCTTTGATTTTACAAACTGATTTTAGCCTGAAAGATGGGGCCGTCTCGGCGATGAAAGGCGTCGCTTTCGGCGTTGACCATAATCTTAAAATCTTTGATTTAACCCACGAAATTCCACCGTATAACATCTGGGAAGGTGCTTATCGCCTGTATCAGACTGCCAGTTACTGGCCGCAAGGTTCGGTGTTTGTCAGTGTGGTCGATCCGGGCGTAGGCACTGACCGTAAATCGGTAGTGCTGAAAACCACAAACGGTCAATACTTCGTTTCACCGGATAACGGTACGCTCACTTTGGTGGCGGAATCGCTGGGTATTGAGAGCGTCCGGCAAATCGATGAAAAAACCAACCGCCTGAAAGGTTCCGAAAAGTCATATACCTTCCATGGTCGCGATGTATATGCCTACACAGGGGCGCGTCTGGCTTCCGGCGCGATTTCCTTTGAGCAGGTGGGGCCTGAGCTTCCGGCAAAAGTTGTCGAACTGCCTTATCAAAAAGCGAAAGCGACAAAAGGTGAAGTGAAGGGCAATATCCCGATTCTCGATATTCAGTACGGTAACGTCTGGAGCAATATCAGCGACGAGTTGTTGAATCAGGCGGGGATCAAACTCAACGATACGTTATGTGTGACCATTTCCGAAGGTTCCGAGAAAAAATACGAAGGGAAAATGCCGTATGTCGCCAGCTTCGGCGATGTGCCGGAAGGCCAGCCGATGGTGTATCTGAACAGCTTGTTGAATGTTTCCGTGGCGCTGAATATGGATAATTTTGCGCAGAAACATCAGGTTGCGTCTGGTGCTGACTGGAATATTGATGTGAAGAAGTGCGCTAAGTAAGGTGCTGATGCCGGATGCGGCGTAAACGCCTTATCCGGCAACGTGATCGTAAATTACACCGTCTCCAGTCGGGCGTAAGCTGCCACCAGCCATTTGATTCCCTGGCCCTGGAATGCCACCTGCAAACGGCTATGTTCGCCGCTGCCTTCCATATTGACGATAGTGCCTTCACCAAACTTAGCGTGGCGCACGCGCTGGCCGAGTTTGTAGCCGCTGTCATTCTCGACCATTGGCGTACCCATACGCTGATGGCTGACCGGGCGGCTTACCGTGGCGCGCAGGCGCACCTCTTCCACACACTCTTCCGGCAGCTCGCCAATAAAGCGCGAGGGGCGATGGTAAACCTCTTTGCCATACAGACGGCGAGTTTCCGCGTAGGTCAGCGTCAGTTTCTGCATCGCGCGGGTTACGCCAACGTAGGCCAGACGCCGTTCTTCTTCCAGACGTCCGCCTTCATCCAGCGACATCTGGCTTGGGAACATGCCCTCTTCCATACCAACGATAAACACCTGCGGAAACTCCAGACCTTTCGCCGAGTGTAGCGTCATCAACTGCACCGCGTCCTGCCAGGTATCCGCCTGCCCTTCACCTGCTTCCAGTGCCGCATGGGAGAGGAACGCCTGCAGCGGCATTAAATCTTCGTCTTCTTCGTTGTAGCTGAACTGGCGCGTTGCCGTCACCAGCTCCTCTAAGTTTTCGATACGCGTCTGGCCTTTTTCGCCCTTCTCCTGCTCGTACATGGTGCGCAGGCCGGAGTCTTTAATTACCCGGTCAGTCTGTACATGCAGCGGCATATCGGCAGTTTCCTGCGCTAAGGCGTCGATCAGTTCCATAAACCGCTGTAAGGCGCTGGCAGCACGTCCGGCGAGGGCTTTTTCCTGCAACAGTTCACGACATGCCTGCCAGAGTGTTAACTGGCGATCGCGCGATGTCTGACGTACCACGTCCAGCGTCCGGTCACCAATACCCCGCGTTGGCGTATTCACCACGCGCTCAAAGGCCGCGTCGTCGTTACGGTTGGCAATCAGGCGCAGATACGAGAGCGCATCTTTGATTTCCTGGCGTTCGAAGAAGCGCATCCCGCCGTAAATACGGTACGGCATACTCGCCTGCAATAACGCCTCTTCCAGCACGCGCGACTGGGCGTTGCTGCGGTAGAGAATGGCGCACTCGGCAAGCGCCCCGCCGTTGTCCTGCCAGGTCTTGATGCGGTTAACCACAAAACGCGCTTCGTCGAGTTCGTTAAAAGCGCAATAGAGGGAAATCGGCTCACCGTCCGCGCCATCGGTCCACAATTTTTTACCCAAACGCCCGTTGTTGTTTTCAATCAGGGCATTAGCGGCGCTCAGAATATTGCTGGTAGAGCGGTAGTTCTGCTCCAGACGGATAGTTTCAGCACCGGGGAAATCATTGAGGAAACGCTGAATATTCTCGACCTGCGCCCCGCGCCAGCCGTAGATTGATTGATCGTCATCGCCAACGATCATCACTTTGCCGGTATCGCCCGCCAGCAGGCGGATCCACGCGTACTGAATGTTGTTGGTATCCTGGAATTCGTCCACCAGGATGTTGGTAAAACGTTCGCGGTAGTGTTGCAGGATATGCGGCTTGTTAAGCCACAGTTCGTGGGCGCGCAGCAGCAGCTCGGCGAAGTCCACCAGGCCCGCGCGGTCACACGCTTCCTGATACGCCTGATACACCTTCTGCCAGGTCTGCTCCACCGGGTTACCGTAGCTTTGAATATGATGCGGACGCAGGCCTTCATCTTTCTGGCTGTTGATGTACCACATTGCCTGGCGCGGCGGCCACTGCTTCTCGTCGAGGTTCATCGCCTTGATCAAACGCTTAAGCAGGCGCAGCTGGTCTTCACTGTCGAGGATCTGGAAATCCTGCGGCAGGTTGGCGTCCATGTGGTGCGCACGCAGCAGGCGATGCGCCAGCCCGTGGAAGGTGCCGACCCACATGCCGCCCTGGCTGGTGCCCATCAGTTGCCCGATACGATGACGCATTTCCGCCGCCGCTTTGTTGGTAAACGTCACCGCCATAATCGAGTATGGCGAGCAGTTTTCCACGCTCATCAGCCAGGCGATACGATGCACCAGTACGCGCGTCTTACCACTGCCCGCGCCCGCCAGCACCAGAAGGTTGCTGCGTGGCGCGGCCACCGCTTCGCGCTGTTTGTCATTAAGGCTATCGAGCAGGTAAGAAACGTCCATTGGCACCGCCGCGTAAAAATAGGTTGGGCGGAGAAGCGCAACGCCCTCCGCCAAAAAGCTGGGTATATATACAGATTTGCTGATTATATCAGCGAGGTCAGAGATGCCAACCGGGAAATTTCCAGATGCGGGAGTAAACGGCTGTCCCAGGTTTGCATCAGATCGCCATTTTCCGGTCTGATCCAACAGGCCTGCATTCCGCTGCGAATTGCCCCGCCCACGTCAGTGGTGAGATCGTCCCCAACATGTAAGATCTCGCCGATCGGCACGTTGAGTTTTTCCGCCGCCAGAAAGTACATATCGCTGAACGGTTTCGAGCGCCCGTGCGGGCCAGCGCGCAGCACAAACTCAAAATAATCCCCCAAACCAAACAGCTCCGGCTGGGCGTTACCGTTGGTGATCGCCACCAGCGGCCATTTCTTCGCCAGCTTTTTTAAGGTGTCGTGGGTTTGCTGCGGGACGTCGATTCGGCTGCGCCATTTGGCAAAGTTGATCATTGCCGCGTGTGCGCCTGCGCTGGCTTCTTCGGCACTCAGCCCGGCGTCGAGCATCGCTTGTTCAATCGAACGAAAACGCCAGCGCGTCACGTCGTGATAAATCTCGGGTTCCGCTTCCCGTACCGCCTGGCGCAGGCGTTGCAGATCTTCATTCTGGAAGCTGCGCAGCGCCGGATGATAATTTTGCACAAAGATAAGAGCTTCTTGCTCGGTACGTTGGATCACCGGACGGTTATCGTAAAGGGTATCATCCAGGTCAAAGGTGAGCGCCGAGATGCGCCCCAAAGGCCGGTAAAAACGCATTATTTCCCCCGTTTGGCGCGTGGATGCGCCGCATCGTACACCGAGGCAAGGTGTTGAAAATCAAGATGAGTATAGATTTGCGTGGTGGAGAGGTTGGCATGACCCAGCAGCTCCTGCACACCACGAAGATCGCCGCTCGACTCCAGCATATGCGTAGCGAACGAGTGACGTAATTTATGCGGGTGAACGTGATTATTCAGCCCTTGTTTTATGCCCCATTCGGCAAAGCGTTTCTGTACATTACGCGCGGAGATACGCTTGCCCAGTTTCGACAGGAAAAGCGCGTCATCTTCGCTACCAAACAGGTCACGCAAATCAAGCCAGTGCTCAATCCACGCCACAGCGTTGCGACCAATCGGCAGGCGGCGCTCTTTGCTGCCTTTCCCCATCACCCACACTTCGCCGGACTCCAGGTCGAGGTGTTTGATATCCAGCCCCACCAGTTCGGAAAGACGCAGGCCCGCGCCGTACATCACTTCCAGCATTGCCCGGTCGCGCACGGCGAGGGGATCGTTGATATCAATATCCAGCAGCCGATTCATATCGTCGACGTCGATATTCTTCGGCAGATGACGTGGCGCTTTCGGTGCCGAAACACCTTTTGCCGGGTTAGCTTTGAGTTCGTTCTGGCTGACCAGCCAGTCAAAAAAGCTACGTAGCGCAGAGAGGCGTAATGCGAGGCTTGCCGCGCCCAGCCCTTTACGGCGACTGCGTACAGCAAAATTGCGCACCATCGTCACATCACATTGCTGCCAGCTTTGCAGGCCGTTTTCGCTGGCAAAATTGATGATCGCCTCAAGCTGGCGCTGGTAGTTAAGCAGGGTTATCGGGCTAAGCTGACGCTCCACGCTCAGATAACGTAGATAGCGTTCTACATCGGTATGTAAATTGGTCATACGCGTTCAATCCAACGCTCCAGAAGCTCCGGCAACATCAGCGCAATTTCATCAAGTAACTGCGTTCCCTGCCCTTGTTGATAGTGATTAGCATCGCGGCTGGTGAACAGCACCACGCCTGAATCAGCATCGCTTCCCAGCATCGACATCGCCACCGATCCCACCGCTTTCGCTTCCGGTAGCACCACCAGCAGCTCCGGCCCGTTAAGCGGCCCCAGATAGTGCTGCTCCTGGCCCAGACGCTGAATACGCAGTGGTTCGAAAGCCTGACGGTTTAATGCCAGATGAGTATGGTTCGACGGCGCACCTAAGCGCCAACGATCCGGAAACAGACGCACACTCGCGCCCGCCAGACCGAGATCGCGCGCCCAGCGGTGAAAACGCATCAGCATATCGTCGAGACTGCTGGCGGCGGTGAGACTGCGCTGCAGGTAGAGTAAGCGATAAAACAGGCCTTCGTTGGCGATAGCCTGTTCCATCAACAGCGACATGTTCTCTTCCAGAACATGAATATGGTGACGCGCGCGAGCCATATGCCACTCGACCAACGAAACGGTACCGCGTACCGGATGTGGCACACGTATCGCTTCTACTGCGCGCGCATTGCGGATAAAAAACTCAGGATTTTTAATCAGATAATCGACAACCGCCCGGTCATCAAGCTCCGTGAGTGTTTCCTGTAGTTCTTCCCCTGGTTGCTTCATAGATGAATAAATCCGTCGTAAACATGTACTGCCGGACCCGTCATATATAACGGATGACCCGGACCTTTCCAGGCGATATCAAGACGACCACCAGGGAGTTCCACACGTACTTCTTCGGCCAGCAAACCTTGCTGAATCCCTACCGCAACCGCCGCACACGCGCCGCTGCCGCAGGCCTGGGTTTCTCCTGCCCCACGCTCATAAACGCGTAAACGAATATGCTCGCGCTTAACCACTTGCATAAAACCGATATTGGCGCGCTCCGGAAAACGCTCGTGGCTTTCCAGAACAGGCCCCAGTGTTTCTACCGCCGCAGTATCGACATCATCGACCTGAATCACGCAGTGCGGATTTCCCATCGACACCACACCGCATAAGATTGTCTGCTCGGCGGCGCGCATAATATAGGTCTTTTCCGCTTTGTTAGCGCGAAACGGCACAGCGGAAGGCTCGAAGTTGGGCTCGCCCATATTTACGCGGACCAGATCATCATCGGTGACGGTCAGAACCATCCGCCCGTTGGCGGTGCTGACGCGGATATCGCGCTTATTGGTCAGCCCTTTCAGACGCACAAAACGGGCAAAGCAGCGCGCGCCGTTGCCGCACTGCGCCACTTCACTGCCATCAGCATTAAAAATGCGATAGTGAAAATCCAGTTCAGGATCATACGGCGGCTCAACCACCAGCAACTGATCAAACCCTACTCCCAGGTGCCGATCCGCCAGGCGACGAATCAGTTCCGGTGAAAAAAAGACATTCTGCGTTACCGCGTCGACGACCATAAAATCGTTGCCAAGGCCATGCATTTTCGAGAACTGCATCATTTACTCCAATCACGCGGGTACAGAAACTGACTTTTAGTAATTCACCTGGGATGGACCATCGCCAGTGGCGCGATCGTTTTTATCCGGCACCGTGGATTGCGTTTGCGTCTCTACCGGTTTGGTCGGCGGCGGTGCGTTTTTATCTGCAGGCGGGAAATAGAGCGGACCTTTCAGACCGCAGCCCGTCAGGCTGAAGAGAGTAAGTAATACAGTGAGTGCCTTAAACACGTTTTTCATTATGGATTGCCTGTAAAGTTCATCGCTTTCTGCTTTCTATCATCGCAGGAGAAGGCGTAAAAGCAAGCGTTTAGCGACTCTTTATGAAGTCTGAAAAGTGAGGAAATGCTGCGAGTATAACGCTTACTCGTGGGGATTTATGTTTTGCTGGTAGTTTCGTGATCGGCACCTCGCGCCAGGATGGCTTTATGCACTATCGCAATGTGGTTTGTTTGTTGGCTTGTTCGTTGTTCTTATCGTCGGCATGGGGATGCCGGCTTGATGAGCCGGAACATAATATTTACCAGAAACAGGGAAAAGGCGTGGTGTACCTACGCCCTTATGAAAAGACCAATATTTCGCTACCGCAGATTAACTACAAGCGTCTGCGTCTGTTACCCAATTTGTTAATTGACCCAACAAAACTGGAGGATTGGGAAACGGTGCCCCCGGCTACCGATCTCACGACAGACGTTGTCTACAGCGGCGCAAACGCAACTTTTCCCCATTACTCTTACTATAGCGATGGTCGCGCTATTCTCTACGCTGGCGAGATTGTGCAAAACCCTCCAGGCACACCGCCAGTCGATATCTCGTCATTTCAGGCATGGGGTGATTTTGCCGCAGATAAGTACAGCCTCTATTACGAAGGCAAACGCACCGATAGCAACCAGCAACTAAACCGCCAAACGTTGCGTCAGGTAGAATTTAACCCGCAATGGGAACCAGACTGGCTAGGTTTGATTCTCCGTGACAAGCATTATCTTTACGCAAATGGTCAGCGCCTTGATGATCCCGACACCTTTACGGTACTGGCACAAAAGTCATGGGATCAGCGAGGAAAGTTTTCTACCGCGTTTAATCCCTGTGTGGCTACCCCATTTGGCCCCTGGGATACCCTGGCTCGTACACGGACCAAAATCCTGATCAACGGCGAACAACTGGATGCCGACCCGGACACCTTTTCCGTCGTGCGCTGGATGCCCGGCTCACTCTTGACCTGGCGTGATAAAAACGGGCTGCAGCGTAAAGTCCTCGACAAGGAAAATCTGGCGTGGGATGAGGATTTAACAAAGCACTGTCTGGATTTTTCTCTGCTGGAAAAGAAAGTGTTCTGGCGTAAAGGGCCTGCTTGTAAACAGGAAGAGTTACCCGGACTCGATCCTGAACAGTTCCACCCCATCAGTGATGCTGTCGCCCAGTATCAGGACTCGCTTTATACCATCATCGAAACAGAGTCTGGTGACCGCAAGCTGGAGATCGTAAAACTCGATGATCCCAATCTTATTATCAACAAACGTTTCAACGCCGGGAAACACCACGGCTATTTACTTACGCGTGCCGAAGGGTGGCCATACCATTCCGGTTTACACGTGTTTGAATCTGACGGACCGCTGATCTTACTGGATAACCGCTCTCCGGATGAACGCGAAGCCCATCTTAATGACCATCCCTTTATGCGCAGATGGTATGCCCGCGATAACCGCTACGTTTACAGCTTTGATGGCGCGCAGCTCTGGCGATACCGCACCGCGGATCCGAAACAAGTTCGCTTAATCTGGAAGGAACAACATTCGGGATATGGCTATGGCGTAAATTACAAAACGGGATATCTGGACGGAAAAATTACCGATGACGGCGAATTTATTCCTGCCCCGCGCAATGAGGCGACAAAATGAAGGGTCAAATAATCACAGTTGCACTCATCCTGTTGGGGCACACATTTCTGACACCTCCTGTACAGGCCATAGGGTTCGACTATTACAACGATCACGGTGTCATGTCTTACGGTAAAGGTAATTGGGTGGATAAGAAAATCATTGCCCAATTTCCGAAGATGAACAGGACCGATTTGCGCCTTGTGACAAATATATCCGGGGAGCGGGAGTTGGTGGAAGGCTATATACCTTCCGATGAAATAAGCATAGAAAATGAGGAATATCACTGGGTGACAGACGGCCGCGTTATTCTCTGGCGTGGCAAAATCGTTAGCAATCCACCGGGAACACCCACTGTCGATATTGCCAGCTTTCAGGCTATGGGCCGCTTCGCGGTCGATAAATATAGCCTCTATTTTGACGGACAGCGTACCGAAAGTAATAGCGGCGCGTCACGTGTTGATCTGGCGACACTAAAAGCTATCGAAGGTAACTCTACCACGCTGGTGGATAGTAAAAATCTCTACTTGTCCGGTAGACGTCAGGGGAGCAGCAGTGATGTTACTGTATTAGAAAAAAGATGGTGGGGTATTAATCCACGTCTTATGAGTGTAAACAGAAATTTGTATTCCAATGATCTGCTTATCCGCAGTGGGCAGAATATTTATTTAAATGGCGTTCGCCTTGCGGCGGATGCAGATTCATTTGAAATAATTCGCTGGATACCTCATTCACTGCTGGTTTTTTGCGACAATAAGGGTCTGCATCGTTATCCCTTTGGTCAATTATCTGGCAAAGCGATACCCGTAGATGATGACGTCTCTTTTGAAGTAGGGGAAAGTCGCGTTCGCTGGCGTAAACAGCTCACGCCCGACCGTCAGTGGAGCAAGTGGATAGACCTACCGGGTATTGAACCTGAACAATTTCATCTGATTACTGGCAATATTGCGCAGTATAAAGATCGGCTGTATGTAACAAAATTATCGGCATTTGGTGAAGACCAGCTTGAGATAATCCCGCTGGATACGCCAGACCTGGTCATTGAACGCTCATTTAATAGCGGTAAACAGCATGCTTATTTTATCCGCCCATTACGGTCAAAGAGTGTGCAAATTATTCCAGTTAACGGTCCGCTAACTAAAAACGATCGCTTCGCTTATGACGATCGCAATGTTTATACATGGACCGATACAGAGGTAAGGATTACGCCATCCCCCTGCCCGGCTAAAACACGCGTCAGAGAAGAGAATGTGCGTGAAATTCATAACAGAGACATTATTATTCCGGTGACGGATGAATCATGCCGGAACGCAGCCGCAGAGGTGCAAACTTTGAAGCCCTGACCCCATGCCGCTATACTGCCGCCATCACTTAAAAACAGGATACAACAATGAACGACAGTGAATTTCATCGCCTGGCTGACCAACTGTGGCTGACCATTGAAGAGCATCTGGACGACTGGGATGGCGACAGCGATATCGACTGCGAAATCAACGGTGGCGTGCTGACCATTACCTTTGAAAACGGCAGCAAAATCATTATTAATCGTCAGGAACCGCTGCACCAGGTGTGGCTGGCGACCAAACAGGGCGGCTACCATTTTGACCTGAAAGGCGATGAGTGGATTTGCGACCGTAGCGGTGAAACCTTCTGGGATTTGCTGGAGCAGGCGGCAACGCAGCAGGCGGGTGAAACCGTCAGTTTTCGCTAAGATTGCATGCCGGATAAGCCTCGCTTTCCGGCACGCTCATCACGAAAAATACTGCTGTAATAGCGGCGCATCGTGATCCTGGTTGGCAGGCGGCATGTTGCCAATAGATTTGGTGCGGAACGGAATCACCTGTTCGCGACCATCGACCTTCACAATCTGATAGAACTGCGGCAGGTTGAAGTTGATGAAGCTTGAGCCGTAGGTGAAGCGGTCGTGCGATGACGAGTAGAAGCGACTGACGTCACGCACCAGTTCCTCTTTGCTGCCTTCGCAGTGGTGATACACCTCAACCCGGTTGCTTTCGTCGAGAATGTAGATATTAAAGCCATTCTCGTCCTGCGTTTCTTCGAAGAAAAACTGGATGATCCCTTCACTAGCAAAGCCGTCCACCACAGCCGGTAATTTGACGTGATTGGTTTCAACCTGCACTGACAGGCCGTGCAGTTTGTTATGCGAAATAGCGCCATAAAACTCGATGGCGTTCTCCAGTTTCTGTACCGATACATTCAGGCGTTCGAAGAACAAGCCCCAGGTTTGACCGGAAACGCGCAGCGCCTTGAAACGTCCGGTTTCCTGACGGGTGCTGGAAAGACGCAGTTCAATACACTCAGAAACCAGTTGCTGCACGCGAGTACGGATTAAGCCGCGCAGATGCTGGCTGTAGCAGAAGACTTCCACGCTATCTGGCGGTGCGGCGTCCTGATGCATTTTGCCGAGAATGGTTTTCAGGGCTTCAATCATCGACTGCTCACCGTTGAAGTGCAGCGTACGCACTTCGTTCCACGAGTTGCGATACAGCAGGTCCACACTACCTACCAGGCAATTTTGATTCTCGCCAAAGCTGAAGACATCCAGCTTACGGAAATCAAAATGCACCACCTGATTGCGGAAGGCTGCCGTCGGGTCATATTCCAGGTTAACGATAATCGCCAGATGGCGGATCTCACACGGGCTGTAGAGCGCCTTCGGTGTCGGTGCAGGTAAGCGCAGCGGGAAATGGTGCGACACGTCGGCGACCATCTCCTGCAACTTCGGCAAGTCGACAACGCCGTTGCCTTTAATATACAAACGGGTGCGCGAGGTCAGCAAGCCGTTAAACCATGCCCACGCCACCAGTTTATTCAGGTAACGGTTATATTCCAGCGGCTGATGGCTGATGATCGACTCAATATTTGGCGCGCGGTTATACAGATACCAACCTGAACGGTTAGCACGGCCCGGCGGTACATAAATAAAGGTCAGATTCGGTTCCGAGAGATCAGGTGAAATCTGCGGGTTTACCAGCGTCACTTTACCCGGTAATGCTTCAAACGCGGCGTACAGTTTACGCGTCAGCACACCGATATCCTGCGGGCTGGCGGAGACGCTAAGGTTATTGCGGCGCGCAAAGCGGATCAGATTACGGTAGCTCTGCATCATTGCGTCGAGCAGCTCGTTGTGCGCCTCACGCACCTGATCTATCTTCCAGTTAGCGCGGTTATCGAGCATTGCCAGACGAGCATCGTCCCATTCCCACTCTTTCACCAACTGGCTTAACACTTCACGACGCCAGCCTACGCAGGCGCGTTCACGGCTGAGTTTTTCGCACACTTTTAAATAGAAGCAGCGGCGTACTAAATCCAGACGGGTGAAATCTTCAATCGCCGTCAGGTACTCAGTAACACGCTCCAGCATCATGCAGTACGGATCGAGGCCAAACGACACAATCTCGCCGTCGTGCAAACGCTGTTTGATATCTTTCGCCAGCAGGCGTGGATTCGGATATTCCCAGGAATAGGCTTCCAGCAGCAGTGTCTTCAGCACCGCTTTGTACGGGGAATCGATACTTTTGTAGAGTTGCCAAAGGCTGGCACCAAAGTACTCTTCAGCGGAAAGCGAGCTTAAGCCGCCGAGATCCAGCCATTCATTTGGCGTCAGCACGCCCTGCGCGTAGAGCGTCATTACGTAGTCATCGTAATGCTCTTCTTCGTCGCAAGGCACCATATTCCACAGAATACGCTTACCGGCGAGACGCACGGCGGTACGGTAAAATTCATCAAGTAGCAGTATATGCTGGGTAGAGCCGCAATCTTCGCCCCCCAGACTGCCACTCTCGTTGTGGCGGAAACGGTTTTCATCAATCAGGAAGAAGCTAACTTCCACCCCCAGCGAGGCGGCCCAGCTTTCCAGCAGGCTACATTTACGTTGTAGTAATTGGCGCTCTTCGCTATCGAGCCAGGATTGATGACAGACCCAGATATCCAGGTCAGAGGAACAACTTTGCCCTACGGACGAAGTACTGCCCATCGTGTATACACCAGTAATCGGAAGCTCGCCTTTCGGCGGGTCCTGTACTGACATTCCACGATACAGTTCAAGTTCGTTCAGGTAGTGGCGTTGGGTTTCATCAGGCGTGTAAAGGCAAATGCCTTTGGGAACGTTACCATCCAGGTAACCCGGCATTAGCGGATGGTGATAGTGCAACAATGTCGGCAGCAGACTGTAAACCTGTTGGAATGCAGGCCCCATGGCAGCAAGCGCGCGATCCACGCGCAATTGATTTATGGCATCCAGTCTCTGTTTCAGAGTCTCAATATAGAGGTACAAGACGTATCGCCTGATTTGCTACCCGTCATGTCTGTGATTCCGGCAACATCAACGGAAACACGCGGCATTCGGGATATTTCGTATGTCAAAGGTAACTGTTACCACTTTCCGCGCCTGGTTTTTTTAGTTTCACGACGAAAAAATGGTCTAAAACGTGATCAATTTAACACCTTGCTGATTGACCGTAAAGAAAGATGCGCTACATACAAGTGTAGCACCGTTTATTCTCTGTAAATTCCTTATTACGACGGCTTGAAACGCCTGTCAGGATTCCATTTACGTTTTGCATTAACGTCAACGTTTCACCACAACACTGACATCGCTCCAGCAAGGATGTTAGGATGGACCACGGATGATAATGACGGTAACAAGCATGTTAGACAATGTTTTAAGAATTGCCACACGCCAAAGCCCACTTGCACTCTGGCAGGCACACTATGTCAAAGACAAGTTGATGGCGAGCCATCCGGGATTAGTCGTTGAACTAGTACCGATGGTGACGCGCGGCGATGTAATTCTTGATACGCCGCTGGCGAAAGTAGGCGGAAAAGGCTTATTTGTTAAAGAGCTGGAAGTCGCGCTTCTGGAAAACCGCGCCGATATCGCCGTACATTCGATGAAAGATGTGCCGGTTGAATTCCCGCAAGGTCTGGGGCTGGTCACCATTTGCGAACGCGAGGATCCGCGTGATGCCTTTGTGTCCAATAATTATGACAGTCTGGATGCATTACCGGCTGGCAGTATCGTCGGGACTTCCAGCTTACGTCGCCAGTGCCAACTGGCGGAACGCCGCTCGGACCTGATTATCCGCTCTCTGCGTGGGAACGTTGGAACACGCCTTAGCAAGCTGGATAACGGCGAATACGATGCCATTATTCTTGCCGTGGCTGGACTAAAACGTTTAGGGCTGGAGTCCCGCATTCGCGCTGCGCTGCCCCCTGAAATTTCTCTTCCGGCAGTCGGACAAGGTGCCGTAGGTATTGAATGCCGCCTTGATGATACGCGTACCCGCGAGCTTCTTGCCGCGCTTAATCACCATGAAACCGCGCTACGCGTCACCGCTGAACGTGCGATGAATACCCGTCTGGAAGGGGGGTGTCAGGTGCCGATTGGCAGCTATGCCGAACTTGTCGACGGCAAAATCTGGTTGCGTGCGCTGGTCGGTGCGCCGGACGGTTCGCAGATTATTCGTGGTGAACGCCGCGGTGCGCCGCAGGATGCCGAGCAAATGGGGATTTCACTGGCGGAAGAGCTACTGAACAACGGCGCACGGGAGATTCTCGCTGAAGTATACAACGGAGACGCGCCAGCATGAGTATCCTGGTCACCCGCCCATCTCCAACTGGAGAAGAGTTAGTGAGCCGTCTGCGCACACTGGGGCAGGTGGCCTGGCATTTTCCGCTGATAGAGTTTTCCCCGGGTCGGCAATTGCCACAACTTGCCGACCAGCTATCAGCACTTGGTGAAGGCGATCTATTGTTTGCCCTTTCGCAACACGCCGTTGCTTTTGCCCAATCACAACTGCATCAGCAAGCCCTTAAATGGCCATCACTTGCTGGTTATTTCGCCATCGGCCGCACCACTGCGCTGGCGCTGCATACCGTGAGCGGACACCAGGTTCGTTATCCGCAGGATCGGGAAATCAGTGAAGTCTTGCTACAATTACCGGAATTACAAAGTATTGCGGGCAAACGTGCGCTGATATTACGTGGCAACGGCGGTCGTGAGCTGATTGGAGAAACTCTGACGGCACGCGGTGCTGAAGTCACTTTTTGTGAATGTTATCAACGGTGCGCCATTCATTATGACGGTGCAGAAGAGGCGATGCGTTGGCAATCCCACGAGGTGACGACCGTCGTTGTTACCAGCGGTGAAATGTTGCATCAACTCTGGTCATTGATCCCACAATGGTATCGTGAGCACTGGTTACTACGCTGTCGGCTTTTGGTCGTCAGTGAGCGTTTGGCGAAACTCGCCCGGGAACTGGGCTGGAATGACATTAAGGTCGCCGATAACGCTGACAACGATGCGCTATTACGGGCATTACAATAACTCTCATAACAGGAAGCCATAATGACGGAACAAGAAAAAACCTCCGCCGTGGTTGAAGATACCAGGGAGGCCGTGGACACCACGCCACAACCTGTCGTTGCAGAAAAGAAGAGTAAGAACAGTACCGCTCTGATTCTCAGTGCGGTGGCTATCGCCATTGCTCTGGCAGCAGGCGTCGGTTTGTATGGCTGGGGTAAACAACAGGCCGTCAGTCAGACTGCCACCAGCGATGCCCTGGCGAGCCAACTCACAGCACTGCAAAAAGCCCAGGAAACCCAAAAAGCGGAGCTGGAAGGCATTATTAAGCAACAGGCTGTACAGTTAGAGCAGGCGAATCGACAGCAAGAAACGCTGGCAAAACAGCTGGATGAAGTCCAACAAAAGGTCGCTACCATCTCTGGTAGCGATGCCAAAACCTGGCTTCTGGCACAGGCGGACTTTCTGGTAAAACTTGCCGGACGTAAACTCTGGAGCGATCAGGACGTTACCACCACAGCAGCGTTACTGAAAAGCGCTGATGCCAGCCTGGCAGATATGAATGACCCCAGCCTTATTGCTGTTCGTCGGGCAATTACCGATGATATCGCCAGCCTTTCTGCGGTATCGCAGGTGGATTATGACGGTATTATCCTCAAGTTGAATCAGCTCTCTAATCAAGTGGATAACCTGCGTCTGGCCGACAATGATAGCGACGGTTCGCCAATGGATTCCGATGGTGAAGAGCTTTCCAGCTCCATCAGCGAATGGCGCATCAATCTGCAAAAAAGCTGGCAGAATTTTATGGACAACTTCATTACGATTCGCCGTCGTGATGATACTGCCGTACCGCTGTTAGCGCCGAATCAGGATATCTATCTGCGCGAAAATATTCGTTCCCGTCTGCTGGTCGCCGCACAAGCTGTGCCGCGTCATCAGGAAGAGACGTACCGCCAGGCGCTGGAGAACGTCTCCACCTGGGTTCGTGCTTATTACGATACTGAAGATGCCACCACCAAAGCGTTTCTCGACGAGGTGGACCAGTTAAGCCAGCAAAATATCTCGATGGATCTCCCGGAAACACTGCAAAGCCAGGCGATGCTGGAAAAACTGATGCAGACTCGCGTGCGTAACCTGCTGGCGCAACCGGCAGCAGGGGCAACGGAAGCTAAACCTGCACCTGCACCTGCACCTGCACCTGCACCTGCACCTGCACCTGCACCGCAAGCTGATGCCCCGGCAGCCGCGCCGCAAGGAGAATAACCATGCTAAAAGTGTTATTGCTCTTTGTGTTGCTGATTGCGGGGATCGTGGTCGGCCCGATGATTGCCGGTCATCAGGGTTACGTACTGATCCAGACCGACAACTACAATATCGAAACCAGCGTGACTGGCCTGGCGATCATTTTGATTCTGGCGATGGTCGTGCTGTTTGCCATTGAGTGGCTACTGCGGCGGATCTTCCGCACCGGCGCGCACACCCGGGGTTGGTTTATCGGACGTAAGCGTCGCCGCGCACGTAAGCAGACAGAACAAGCGCTGCTAAAACTGGCGGAAGGCGATTATCAGCAAGTTGAAAAGCTGATGTCAAAAAATGCCGATCACGCTGAACAGCCGGTGGTGAACTACCTGCTGGCTGCCGAAGCCGCACAGCAACGCGGGGATGAAGTGCGCGCCAATCAGCATCTGGAACGCGCAGCAGAACTGGCGGGTAACGACACCATTCCGGTGGAAATCGCCCGCGTTCGCCTGCAACTGGCGCGTAATGAAAATCATGCGGCACGCCACGGCGTGGATAAGTTACTCGAAGTCACACCACGCCATCCGGAAGTGCTGCGTCTGGCGGAACAGGCTTATATCCGTACCGGCGCGTGGAGTTCACTGCTGGACATAATCCCGTCAATGGCGAAAGCCACGTTGGTGACGAAGAACATCGCGCAATGCTCGAACAACAGGCATGGATTGGCCTGATGAATCAGGCACGGGCCGATGACGGCAGCGAAGGTCTGCGTAACTGGTGGAAAAACCAAAGCCGGAAAACGCGTCATCAAGTGGCGTTGCAGGTGGCAATGGCGGAACATCTTATTGAGTGTGACGATCATGATACTGCCCAGCAAATTATCATCGACGGCCTGAAACGCCAGTATGACGATCGTCTGCTGCTGCCGATTCCACGACTGAAAACCAACAATCCGGAACAGCTTGAAAAAGTGCTACGCCAGCAAATCAAAAACGTCGGCGATCGCCCGCTGTTGTGGAGCACATTGGGCCAGTCACTGATGAAGCACGGCGAATGGCAGGAAGCATCCCTCGCCTTCCGCGCGGCACTGAAACAACGCCCGGACGCCTACGATTACGCATGGCTTGCCGACGCGCTGGACAGACTGCACAAACCGGAAGAAGCCGCATCGATGCGCCGCGACGGTTTGATGTTGACGTTGCAGAACAACCCGCCGCAGTAATTTATATCGCCTCGTTCAGAGGCGATATTTTTTTACAAGGATGTCAAAAATGCGCATGCCTTCCCGCTACCTTTTCCGCTTGCCATCGCCTGAAAGTAATCCTGTTCGGGTAAGGTTGTTACTCTGCTTTTTGATATGTGCTGCTCTGGCTGGCGTAGGCTGGCTGACTATTTCCTTCGTGCGTACGGGCAACACCTTCATCTTCTGGTTATCACTTTTTATTGTGTCTCTGATAGCCGCCGCGAAGCAGGATAAAATCAAGCTCCTCGAGAAACGCCGAATCATGGCCGATAAACGTCAGGGGCTTTCCATTTGTCAGTTTGCACGCCAGTTTAACCCTCGTACCGTAGATACATGGATCATTCGGGCTGTGTGGAATACCTTGCAAGAAAACGGCTATATCGGCTACCCACTGCCACTTAAAGCCGACGATAAACTGGACGAAGATCTGGATTTGGTAAACGATGCCGTTGAGTTAGAAGAGCTGGTCGAAGATATCGCCGTTCGCTGCGGACGCGATTTAACCGGAATAGAGAATAATCAGTTTCTTCCCATCGTCACGGTAGGCTCTCTTGTAAGGGTGCTAAATGCACAACCAATGACGCAAGAGCGACGTAGCCTGTTGTTTATTCAGCCATAAAAAAAACGCCTGCTCTTATTACGGAGCAGGCGTTAAAACAGGTCTGTATGACAACAAGTGGGTGCTTCACTCAACGTTGTGTCCATGGTGTCTGATGAGGCATAAGCGACATCTGTCAGTGGACGATAAGCACCGTAAACGGCTCTGCGTCATTCCTAAGTTTATGAGGCACTAAGGCGAACATAAGAGATGGAATGAGCATCTACCCAATTATTATGCCACACAGGCCCGGGAAATAACATCCTTTAATACTTGTTATGAGACAATTCTGCAATCCAGGTTTCTTTCGTTCGCAATAATTACCTGAGAAAATATCATCCAGAACCTTACTCTCTTTAATTATTAATACTGTGAATTGTTAAAAATATTCAATAACAAATATATATATTAATTACACTTCTAATCAAAAACAGCATCAATAATCAACACGATACAATAAACCTGCGTTACATATCCCCCGCCCGAAGGGTAGGATTGAAAACGCTCTCCTGATCTTTCGATTCATCCTCATAGCAAATAAATAATATATTTTCATCATAATTATTTATGACCCCATTTTATCAGGGAGAGGGATCTCAATTATCAATGCTTAATTACGTCATCCATTTAATGACATGAAACCGGAGCATTTTGCATGGAAATTTCGTTTTCACCCAAACTACTGGTGGTCGCAGTCGCCACCGCTATTCCTTTGCTGGCCAGTGCTGCAGATACCCCGTCAACCGCTACCGCGCGCGAAGGCTATGCCGGGTATGATCACCCTAACCAGTACCTGGTTAAACCTGCACGATAACATGATGCCTGTGATGCAGCATCCGGCACAGAATAAAGAAACTCAGCAGAAGCTGGCGGAATTAGAGAAAAAGACCAGTAAGAAACCGAACGTGGTTGTTTTCTCACTGGATGACGTGGGCTGGATGGATGTCGGCTTTAATGGCGGTGGCGTAGCGGTAGGAAACCCAACGCCAGATATTGACGCCGTTGCCAGCCAGGGGCTGATTTTAACCTCTGCGTATTCTCAACCGAGTTCTTCCCCTACCCGCGCCACCATTCTCACCGGACAATACTCCATCCACCACGGCATTCTAATGCCGCCGATGTTCGGGCAACCGGGCGGACTGCAAGGGTTAACCACCCTGCCGCAATTGCTGCACGACCAAGGTTACGTCACCCAGGCTATCGGGAAATGGCATATGGGGGAAAATAAAGAGTCGCAGCCGCAGAACGTCGGCTTTGATGATTTCCGTGGCTTCAACTCAGTGTCCGATATGTATACCGAATGGCGCGATGTTCACGTCAACCCGGAAGTCGCCCTGAGCCCGGACCGTTCTGAATACATCAAGCAATTACCATTTAGCAAAGATGATGTTCATGCGGTGCGCGGCGGCGAACAACAGGCCATTGCCGACATTACGCCGAAATATATGGAAGATCTGGATCAGCGCTGGATGGAATATGGCGTTAAGTTCCTCGACAAGATGGCGAAGAGCGATAAGCCTTTCTTCTTATATTACGGTACGCGCGGCTGCCACTTCGATAACTACCCGAACGCCAAATATGCGGGAAGTTCTCCGGCCCGTACCTCTTATGGTGATTGCATGGTAGAGATGAACGATGTGTTCGCTAATCTGTATAAAGCACTGGAGAAAAACGGTCAGCTGGATAATACGCTTATTGTCTTCACCTCCGATAACGGTCCGGAAGCCGAAGTGCCTCCGCACGGCCGCACACCGTTCCGTGGTGCGAAAGGTTCAACCTGGGAAGGCGGCGTTCGCGTTCCGACTTTCGTGTACTGGAAAGGCATGATCCAACCGCGTAAATCTGACGGTATTGTTGATCTGGCAGATCTCTTCCCAACAGCACTGGATCTGGCGGGGCATCCTGGGGCGAAAGTTGCGAATTTAGTGCCGAAAACCACCTTTATCGATGGTGTAGACCAGACATCTTTCTTCCTGGGAACAAACGGCCAGTCTAACCGTAAGGCCGAGCACTACTTCCTCAACGGCAAACTCTCTGCTGTACGTATGGATGAGTTCAAATACCATGTGCTGATTCAGCAGCCATACGCTTATACCCAGAGCGGGTATCAGGGTGGATTCACCGGCACAGTAATGCAAACGGCCGGATCGTCGGTGTTTAACCTCTACACCGATCCGCAGGAAAGCGACTCCATCGGCGTGCGCCATATTCCGATGGGTGTACCACTGCAAACCGAAATGCACGCGTATATGGAGATCCTGAAGAAATATCCTCCACGCGCGCAGATTAAATCTGATTAAGCCGGTGCTATCGCTACATCGGGCCACACTGACCTTGCCGGATGCGGCGTGAACGCCTTATCCGGCCTACAAGCCTTGCAAATTCAATAAATTGCAGCATTCTGTAGGCCGGATAAGATGCGTCAGAATCGCATCCGGCAATCAACCGCAGGCGGCCGCCGATTTCTACTTACTCACCACCAGCAAATGTGCCTGCATAATGTCGCTGGCCGGGCGACCGTGCGCTAACAAATCAGCCATTGCTTTAAGATATGGCGGTAGATGGCGGAAATAACGCTGATACCCGGCACACAAATAATTCAGCCCTGGCTTGCCGCTGGCATCGAGCATGAAGCGGTGTTTCGGGCAGCCTCCCCAACATGCTTTTAACACGTTACAACTGCGACACTGCGCCGGTAACTGCTTAAATTTATCTTCACCAAACACCTGCTGTTGCGGGGAATCGATCATTTCTGCAATTGTTTGCTGAAGCATATTCCCCAGCCGATATTGCGGATAAACATAGTGATCGCAGGCGTAAACGTCGCCGTTGTGCTCAACAATCACCGAGCGCCCACACGTTGGCTGATGATGGCAAACCGCACCCGGCGCACCAACAAAATTGGCAAACGCCCATTCGATATTCATCACGAAAATCTTGCCGACGTCGCGTTTGATCCAGTGGTCGAATATCGCCACCAGAAACTCACCAAACTCATCGGGGCGCACCGACCATTCCGTCAGTTCCCCCTGAATATCGCCGGGAGCATGTAGTTTCAGTCCATCGCGGGCAGCTATTTCATCAGCCAGACGCTCCACTACCGGAATAAACTGGATGAACTCCACGCCCGCATCACGCAGAAAATCATAGACCTGCAAAGGTTGTAACGCGCTGGTGCGGTTAACGCAGACCAGCACGTTATAGTCGACATGATGCTTTTGCAGCAGCGTCAGGACACGCATCACCAGCTTATGCGTGGGTCTGCCGCCTTTAGTCACGCGATATTGATTGTGGATCTCAGCCGGACCATCCAGCGATAACCCAACAAGAAAATGATTTTCTGCCAAAAACGCGCACCATTCGTCATCGAGCAGCACGCCGTTAGTCTGGAAGCTGTTACTTATCTTCCTGCCAGCACCGTATTTCGCCTGTAGCGTCACGGCACGGCGGTAAAACTCCAGCCCGAGTAACGTTGGTTCGCCGCCCTGCCAGGTAAAAGCCACTTCGTTTTGTGGTTCGCTGGCGGCAATATAGTGACGGATATACGCTTCCAGCGTGTCCTCGTCCATATGCGTGACTGGCTTTTCGCGATAAAGGGATTGTTTTTCGAGATAAAAACAGTAGTCACAGTTCAGATTACAATCGGAACCGCTCGGTTTCGCCATCACGTGAAAAGCACGCGTTGGAACCTGTTGCAGCATGGTCGCTCCTTGCCTGAAGTCATCCTTCAATACGTTAAGGGCGAAATCATACCGTGGGGCAATGAGTTATTACGGGCGTTTATTGCGAAGGGAGAGTGACGAAATGCACAGAAAACAAAAAACCCCGCCGAAGCGGGGTTCAAAATTGGTCGGCGAGAGAGGATTCGAACCTCCGACCCACTGGTCCCAAACCAGTTGCGCTACCAAGCTGCGCTACTCGCCGAAATACTGCTTTTTGAATTTTTAGTTCAATTCTTTAAAGTCGTGGTGCGAGGGGGGGGACTTGAACCCCCACGTCCGTAAGAACACTAACACCTGAAGCTAGCGCGTCTACCAATTCCGCCACCTTCGCATTGTCACAACTTCTAATAATGGGGTGGCTAATGGGATTCGAACCCACGACAACTGGAATCACAATCCAGGGCTCTACCAACTGAGCTATAGCCACCACTACAAATCTTGTTACGCGGTATTACTACCACCGCAGCTCAAGCGCCGGGACTAAATGGCGCGCCCGACAGGATTCGAACCTGAGACCTCTGCCTCCGGAGGGCAGCGCTCTATCCAGCTGAGCTACGGGCGCTTAGCGCCGTTGCGGGGGTGGATAATACGGACTTCCCACCCCTCTGTCTAGTCCCTTTTTAAATAAAATGCGCGTTTGGTTACGGTTTGTGCGCTTTGCTGATTATTTCTCCAGTTTATGCGCTTTACCGTGGCGATTAAGGCCAAAAACTTTATAAATCGCCGTCACCGCCAGCATGAAGATGATGCCGACAAACAGCGACATACGGGTATCTTCATTAAAGTACATACCGATCAAAACGCAAATCAGGAATGCCATTGTTACGTAGTTAGCCCACGGGAACAGGATTGAGCGGAACGGATGGCTGGCAATCGCCGCTTTGTGTGCACGACGAAAACGCAGCTGACTTATCAAAATCACAAACCACGGCACCATGCCCGGAAGCACGCTGGCGCTGTAGACGTAGACAAACACGCGCTGTGGGTTAGGGATGATATAGTTCAGGCATGAGCCAATTAGCAGGATAGCAATAGATACCGCCACTCCTGCAACCGGCACACCGTGACGGGAAACTTTCGCCATCACCGCCGGTAACTGACGGTTTTTCGCCAGCGCGTAGAGCATACGTCCGCAACTGTACATGCCGCTGTTACAGCCAGAGAGCGCAGCCGTCAGCACCACAAAGTTGATAATGCCCGCCGCTGCGGTAATACCGATTTTGGCAAAAGTCAGTACGAACGGGCTGCCGTTGCTGCCAATTTCATTCCACGGGAAGATGGTGACGATAACGAAAATCGCGCCAACGTAGAAAATCAGGATTCGCCACAGCACCTTACCTACGGCACTGCGCAGCGTCACCTGCGGATTCTTCGCTTCACCGGCGGTGATGCCAATCAGCTCCACGCCCTGGTAAGATGCCACCACAATACACAATGCGGTCAGGAACCCTTTCCAGCCACCCGCAAAGAAACCACCATGCTCTGTGAGATTGCTAAAACCAATCGACTGCCCGCCATTGCCAAAGCCAAAGAAAATCACGCCCAGGCCAATGACAATCATCACGATAATCGTGGTGACTTTGATCATCGCGAACCAGAATTCGATTTCACCGTACAACCGCACCGCTGCCAGATTCGCCAGTGCCACCAGCGCCACCGCGATCAATGCGGGTATCCACTGCGCCATCTCCGGGAACCAGAACTGGACATAAACGCCAATGGCGGTGATTTCTGAGATCCCCACAGCCATCCACATAAACCAGTAAGACCAGGCAGTGAGATAGCCAAAGAACGGGCTCATGTAACGATGCGCATAAACGGCGAACGAACCGGTAACCGGTTCGAGGAACAACATTTCGCCCATTGAACGCATGATGAAAAAGACGAACAGCCCGGCGATGATATAGGCCAACAATACGGATGGCCCGGCCCATTTCAGGGTACTGGCGGCCCCCATAAACAGGCCGACGCCAATGGTGCCCCCCAGGGCGATGAGTTCGATATGTCGAGCTTCCAGCCCACGCTGTAGCTCTGGTTTGTTATCTGCCATAAATCCTCGTGTTGTGTTTGCATGCTTTCCGGTGTTACCGGTTATCGTTATGGGTACATCGAGTGTTGCGAATGTTTTCGTAATTCAGGAGAAATGGCAAATAAAGCATTAAAAATTTGAATGCTTTGTGTAATAAAAAGACAGGCAGGCGACGAAGTGACCACTCCGTCGCTTTACAGAGAGAGGAAAATCAGAGATCGCCGGTGTAATGCCAGCGTAAATAACGCAGCAAACGAAGCTGGCGCTTAATGCGACTCGGCTGCGAAAGCAGTCTATAAAGCCACTCCAGTCCCAGCGTTTGCCAGATTTTCGGCGCGCGTTTTACGTGACCGGTGAAAACATCATAAGTCCCGCCAACGCCCATATACAGCGCATCTGGATGCACCAGGCGGCAGTCGCGCATGAAGATCTCCTGCTTTGGTGACCCCATTGCGACAGTGACGATTTGCGCACCACTGGCGTGAATACGCTCAAACAGCGCCTGACGCTGCTCAGGCTTGAAATAACCGTCCTGGCTGCCAACGATATTCACATTCCACTGGTCGCGCAGTTTAGCTTCGGTCTGCGCCAGCACATCAGGTTTACCGCCCACAAGAAATACCGGCGTCCCTTCCTTGCCAGCGCGCGCCATTACTTCTTCCCAGAGATCGGCACCGGCAACGCGGGAAACCTGTGCCTGCGGGTACTTTTTACGCACCGACCGCACAACGCTAATGCCATCGGCATATTTAAATTCGGCAGCGTTAATTAACTCCCTGACCTCGGCGTTATCTTCAATGGTCAGCATTTTTTCGGCATTAATGGCAACCAGCGTTCCCTGCTTAAGCTGCCCGTCAGCGAACAGATAATCGAGGGCATGCTGCATATCACGCCAACCGATCAACTGTAAGCCACGCAGCGTATAGGTCGGTGCCGTGGTGTTGTTATTCATTGTTATCCTTCAACCTGCGTCCGGAGCGATGATTTTATTCGTTTATGAACGAGTCCGGCGCTATCAAAAAGCCAGTACAGCAGTTTTGCAATCATCAGGCTTGCGCCGAAGACCACGATAAAAAAGACGACACGCGAGACAAACGAATCCAACCCTTCGCGCGCCAGCACGATCATATTGAAGATCGCCCCGAAGCAGAAACTGTGGAGAATCGCAGCCTTATAGCGATTAGTTTCGCGGTTGCCCAGCTCATACAACCAGTCGAACCACTTGATGATCAGACCAACCACAATCGCCCCAAGCGGGATGAACAACGCACCGCCCATAACAACCAGTGAGCCTATAAGCGTAGGCGAGATCGCCAGTCCGGAGTGGTTATTCAGCACTTCCCAGGTAAAGTAGTTGGCGGAGTTCAGCACCATACTCGGACGCCCCGGCCACAGCCAGGAAGGGATAAAGACATAGAAATCGCGGACAATTGGAGCCAGGCCCTGGAAGTCAATGTTGTCGTAGTTCTGCAACAGCAGCGCCAGATTCTCCCACGGCGAGAAGGTGTCGCGGGTGAGATAGAGAAACGTATAGAACGCCTCATCGCCGCTGACGCTCATTCCATAGCGTTTTAGCGCCAGCCAGAACATGCCAACAATCCCCAGCACGCCCGCCGCCGCCAGCATCCACAACGAAATCCAGCCGCGAATAATGCCGATAAACAGGAAGATAGCAAACGCGATAATGATATTGGCGCGAGTGCCGCCGACAATCATGTAAGTCAGCAAACCGAAGGCAACCGTGCTGACGAGGAAAAACAACCACGCTTTGCTGTCCTGGCGCAGAAAGTAGACCACTAACATTGCCGGGATGAAAAAGTAAAAGAAACGCTTTAACGCCACGCCGGAGACTTCGCTGGAGAAGATCTGGCTGTAGGAGTTAAGCCGGAACAGCAAAAAACCGTTATGCATGAAAAAGATGCCAACGCTCACCAGCGCGATGCCCATCAGAATCACCCACGTGAGATTGGTTTCTACGCGGTTCATGGTAAACACTGGACGGCGCGGTGCATCGGCAACGCGTTTGCGTAAACGTGTTTTGTAAGTGACGTAGTAAACTGCGTAAAATCCCCCCGCAGAAAGTAACGCCTGCAACAAGATCTCTGGCGGCACCACGGCAACATCAAAGCGAAACACCAGCAAGCTGGTCAGCGGGAAGCCGAAGAAAAAGGTCAGCAAAAACAGCAATGAAAAGAAGACATTGAAGTTAAAGCGCACGCGGCGAAACTCAAACCATGTCAGCGTGGCGATAAACAGCGTGCAGAGCAGCCAGACAACAAAAAGACCGCTGAATTGCAGCAGGCTCATGCGACCTCCCCGGTGGCAATAGCCAGCGCCCGCTGCCAGCCTTGCAGATAGTTCGGACTAAAGAAGGCAATGTTGTTTTTATCCACCGACGCCAACTGGCGCTGCGCTTCACGCACAATATCTTCATTGAGATCGTCAGTGGTAAACAGCACCGGCAAATGCTGTTCTGTCATATCCTGCCAGAACGGATTTTCCCGGTTAAGCACACAAGGAATGCCCGCCTGAATCAGCAAGCACAGCGTACCAATGCCCTGCTGGCGGGCAAAAATAAAGTAGCCGAGATCGCACTGGCGAAGTAGCGCCAGATAGGCGTCAAATTCCAGTTTTTCGCTCAGAACTTGCAGATTTTCTTCGCTGAATAACTCGAGCCCCGCCTGACGAACCTCGTCGATATACGCTTCGTTATTAGGCGGATAGCCCATCGGTACAACCACTTTTACCGTATCGCCAAACTGCTGATGAACAGCACGCAAAGCGGCGATATGCTTATTGCTGCGATCGCCGGAGTTCCCTACCAAAATGGTCATTTTCCCTTCACGTTGCCGATCGTTCGCCATTGTATTGAGAGAAGGGTCCATCCGGGTTGGGAAGTAAATCAGTTCGCCCCGCACCTTTGGATGCGTTTTGGCAAAAAAGCTCAAGTCTCCCCGAGTGGCAAACACACAGCCCACACGCTTTTGTGCCAGTCGGCGCAGAGGATAAAAGAGTTTATATCTCAAGCCACTGGAAAGCTCATACAGATCTGCCCCCCAGATATGCCAGTAAAACTGGCTGGGCTTGATTCCGCCACTAAGCAGCGCCAGCCACAGCTTTGGATTGAACTGACCGTGGAAGAAAAACCGCTGCTGACGGTTAGCTTTTGCTTTCGCGATGACCGCTTCCGCCAGCGATTTTTTCCCAGGGAAAAATTGCACAGAAAGCGCCGGACAGCTATCACTTAAGCCGTCGTCCTTGCCAGCAACCATAAACTCGCGCGCGTGCTCGCTCGTCGCGGCCAGCGCGTCATTGAAAAACCGCAGAACGGTTTGGTTATGGTGAGGGATATCCGATCCCAGTACGTGAATCAGTACAGTCATGCCCGCCTACGCCAGAGTAAAAACACGCCACAACAAAGAGAAAAATAGACGATATAAGTTGCCATGTAGGCCT
Source organism: Escherichia sp. E4702 (assembly GCF_963883545.1). NCBI lineage: Bacteria > Pseudomonadati > Pseudomonadota > Gammaproteobacteria > Enterobacterales > Enterobacteriaceae > Escherichia > Escherichia sp. E4702. The sequence goes on from NZ_CAWORF010000034.1 coordinate 69,748, forward strand.
GCGCCGCACCCAGGGCACCATGCGCGGGGATCAACCAGTGGGCAAATACCATCAATAAAGTGAACTGGCTGACTTCCGCCAGAATATAAAACCGCAGCGACGCTTTGGCGATCACCAGATAACCAAAGACATAGGCGCCCACTTTCAACACATCGCCGACCAACTGCCAGGCAAAGAGATCCCGCATGGCGGTAAATTTATTCGACAACAGTAGCCAGATGGCAAAATCACGCAGTAGCCAGACGGTGAAACTCGCTGCTGCCACGGCCGGTAAAACAAATTTCAGCGACTTCACCACTTCCCGGGTGATATCGCGTTTTTCCGTTAGCCGCGACAACGTGGGCAGTAAATATACACTGAACGATGCGGTAATAAATTGCAGGTAGGCGTCGGAAATACTGCTCACCCCTTGCCAGATCCCCACTTCATCCCAGCTATACTGCGCCGCCAGCAGTTTACGCATCATGATGTACGCAACGGGCAAGGTCACCGACGTAATCAACGCCATGAGCGTAAATTTGCTCAACTGCCCTGCCAGACCGTTATCCCAGCTGGGTTTTAGATAGCTTAACGGGACAGCGCCACGCTTAATTAACATGACAGCGGCAGGCATTACCACCAGCGCGGGAATCAGCGCCAGACCAAGCAACGCGCCTTCATAACCGCCAAAACGGTAACTGACATAATAAGCGATAACGCCAATCAGGCTGCCGACAATCAGCGATAACGCATTACCCGCGGCATCGCGAAAGCCTTTCATTAGCGCCAGCAACAGGTTGCCCCAGGCGATCCCCATTTGCACCAGCGCCACTAAACGCACCAGCCTCTGATAGTCGGTATTACCAAACAATCCCTGGCTGATTGGCGCAGCCGCCAGCACAAAGACCAGCGCCATCAGCGTGGAGAAGCCAAGCACCATCGCTGATGAAGTGCCGACCACACGGCGCAGCTGCTGCGGATTATCATGGTACTGGGCAACGTATTTGGTTACACCATTAAAGATACCCGCCCCGGCAAGCACGCCGAGCACGGTAATCAACTGGCGGAAATTTGCCGCCAGCCCTAGTCCTGCCGGACCAAATGACACCGCCAGTAATTTACCAACCAGTAACCCAGCGCCAATCTTGACCAGTGTACTGGCCGCCGTCCACAAGGACGCTTTTGCCAGTGACATATCAGGAGAAGTAGTTCAACAAGGTCGCAATTACCGTGCGCTGATTGACGGACGACAGGTTGTAGAACAGCGGCAGGCGCAGCAGGCGCTCGCTCTCTTTGGTGGTGTAGCGATCTTCACCATGAAACTCACCAAAGCGTTCCCCCGCAGGGCTTGCGTGCAGCGGAATGTAATGGAACACCGCCATGATTTCCGCTTCCTTCAGGAAGCTAATCAACGCGCTCCGGTCATCAATATCCCGCAGCTTGATGTAGAACATATGCGCGTTCTGCACGCAGTCATCCGGAATCGACGGCAGCTCGATACGCCCGGCTTCCGCCAGAGGTGCTAACGCATCGAAGTAGTTTTGCCACAGCGCCAGACGTTGCTGGTTGATGCGTTCGGCTGCTTCCAGTTGCGCCCACAGATACGCAGCTTGCAGATCGGACATCAAATAGCTGGAGCCGATATCGCGCCAGGTATATTTATCAACCTGACCACGGAAGAACTGGCTGCGGTTAGTCCCTTTTTCGCGAATGATCTCGGCACGTTCAATCAACGCTTTATCGTTAATCAGCGTCGCCCCGCCTTCACCACCCGCCGTGTAATTTTTGGTTTCATGGAAGCTAAAGCAGCCAATATGGCCAATGGTTCCCAGCGCACGCCCTTTGTAAGTGGACATCACGCCCTGAGCGGCATCTTCCACCACAAACAAGTTATGCTTTTTCGCCAACGCCATAATGGTGTCCATTTCACAGGCCACGCCCGCGTAATGGACCGGAACGATAACGCGTGTTTTGTCGGTGATCGCCGCTTCAATCAGCGTTTCGTCGATGTTCATGGTGTCCGGGCGAACATCAACAAAAACAATTTTTGCTCCACGTAACACAAAGGCATTGGCGGTGGAGACAAAGGTGTAGCTCGGCATGATCACTTCATCGCCAGGCTGGATATCGAGCAGCAACGCCGCCATCTCCAGCGAAGCGGTGCAGGACGGCGTCAGTAACACTTTGGCGCTGCCAAAACGTTGCTCCAGCCACTGCTGGCAGCGACGGGTAAAACCGCCATCGCCACACAGTTTGCCGCTACCCATTGCCGACTGCATATAGTCGAGTTCGGTTCCCACCACCGGCGGTGCGTTAAATGGAATCATGTGATCACCTGTATAACCAGTACGCGGTGCTTTCTATATTCGCACCACTTTGTATGTATCGTTTAAGCGCGGCGGTGTTGCCCATCTGGGTCGCCACCCGCAATGTTATTTTACCGCGAGCATACGCCCAGTTTAGCGCTGCTTGCATCAGGTGTGCACCTGCTCCGCGTCCTGCCAGTAAACCAATGCGCGCGTCAGTGGTATTCAACTCTCGCAGAGAAACATAGCCGCGAATCTCGCCAGAAGCCGCGCGTAAAACCAGGCATTGATGATCAAAGGTGCCGCGCACGGCATTTTCAATCCACTGCGCATAAAAGCGACCGCTGGCGTCAGGCGCATACCACGGCGCACGAAAACGGCTTTGCGCGAATGCTTCACGGGCTAACTGGCGTAGTACTGGAATATCTGATTCCTGAGCCACTTCCGCATGGCTTTCACTGACGTTGATCACGGGGAGAGCCAAATCCACTTCCCCTTCTACCAGTGAGAATCCCAGCTGTTGCAGAGCATCCAGTTCATCGGTATTGGATGCGGCAATTTTGGCCTGCACCCGTGACCACGGCACCAAAACGTCTGGTGTCAGGAGCGGTGCATCAGGACTAATGCGCACGATGGCGCTGTTAACGCCAAAGAAGGCGTTTTCCCAGGTTAGTGGTTCAATACTGGCGCGGACGGGCATTCTCTATCTCCCTCAACACAGTCTTTTACTGTAATCAGTATCAGCGCCAGACTCCTTTGGTATCCACCACATACAGCTGCTGTACATCATCGCCGCTAATGGCTTTAAACTGGCTGTGATCTACCAGCATCACCAGCACATCTGCCGTCGCCAGCGCCTCGTCAAGCTGCGCCAGCGTGCAAAGCCCGGTCAGTTTTTTCGGCAACTGGTGGATGTTAGGCTCAACAACCAGCGTTTCGCCGCTGTGCCACTGGGCGATCAGTTCAGCGATTTCCATCGCCGGGCTTTCGCGCAGGTCATCAATATTCGGTTTAAACGCCAGACCAAAGCAGGCAATTTTCAGCTCGCTGGCGCGTTTATCAGTGGCAGCCAGACAATCAGCGACCGCCGCTTTCACCTGATCGATAACCCAGAAAGGCTTGTAATCATTCACTTCGCGCGCGGTACGGATAAGCCGCGCCTGCTGCGGGTTCTGTGCCACGATAAACCACGGATCAACAGCGATACAGTGACCGCCCACGCCCGGACCAGGCTGGAGAATATTGACTCGTGGATGGCGATTCGCCAGACGAATCAGTTCCCAGACGTTAATTCCTTGCTCGACACAAATCAGCGACAGTTCGTTAGCAAAAGCAATATTCACGTCGCGGAAGCTGTTTTCGGTGAGCTTACACATTTCCGCCGTCCGCGAGTTAGTGACGACACACTCACCTTCGAGGAAAATTTTGTACAGTTCGCTGGCGCGCGCCGAGCAAACTGGCGTCATGCCGCCAATGACGCGATCATTTTTAATCAGCTCGACCATCACCTGGCCCGGCAACACGCGTTCCGGGCAATAAGCAATATTGACGTCCGCCTGCTCACCCACCTGCTGCGGGAAAGTCAGGTCCGGACGCATCTCTGCTAACCATTCTGCCATCTTCTCGGTTGAGCCCACTGGCGAGGTGGATTCAAGGATCACCAACGCGCCTTTTTTCAGCACCGGCGCAATGGAGCGGGCAGCCGATTCGACGTAGGCCATATCCGGCTCATGATCGCCTTTAAATGGCGTTGGGACAGCAATCAGCCAGGCATCAGCCTCAACCGGCGTCGTACTCGCTCGTAAAAAACCACCTTCTACGGCAGTTTTTACCACGCTCGCTAAATCAGGTTCGACGATATGGATTTCGCCACGATTGATGGTATCAACCGCTTGTTGGTTGATATCAACACCAATCACCTGTTTTTGCCGTGAGGCAAACGCAGCCGCCGTTGGCAGCCCGATATAACCTAGTCCGATAACAGAAATGGTCGCAAAACTCATAGTGATATCCGATTATTTTTTAACGCTTCCAAAATGCGAGAGCATGCCTGACCATCACCATACGGGTTATGGGCTCGGCTCATAGTTTGATATTCATCTTCGTCTTCTAAAAGACGCGTCACTTCCTCGACGATCCGTTGCTTATCCGTCCCCACCAGACGTACCGTACCTGCGGTCACCGCTTCTGGGCGTTCGGTGGTATCGCGCATCACCAGCACCGGTTTACCCAGAGAAGGTGCTTCTTCCTGAATGCCGCCAGAGTCAGTCAAAATCAACCAGGCGTGGTTCATCAACCAGACAAACGGTAAATACTCCTGAGGATCAATCAAAATGACATTTTTCACATGTCCCAGAATGCGATTGACCGGCTCTCTGACATTCGGGTTAAGGTGTACCGGATAAACAATCTGGATGTCCTGATGAGTGGTAGCAATTTCAGCCAGCGCATGGCAGATTTCTTCAAAGCCACGACCAAAGCTCTCACGCCTGTGACCGGTCACCAGAATCATCTTTTTATCGGGGTCGATAAACGGGTAATTTGCCGCCAGTTCTGAACGCAGCGTATCGCTGCTCATTACCTGGTCGCGCACCCACAGCAGTGCATCAATTACTGTATTACCGGTAATAAATATTCGGCTGTCAGCGACGTTTTCACGCAGCAAATTTTGCCGGGAAGTTTCAGTTGGTGAGAAATGGTACATCGCCAGATGCCCGGTCAATGTACGGTTAGCCTCTTCCGGCCATGGCGAATAGAGATCGCCCGTGCGCAGTCCGGCCTCAACGTGACCAACAGGAATTCGCTGATAAAACGCTGCCAGGCTGGTTGCCAATGTGGTGGTAGTATCACCGTGAACCAGCACAACGTCTGGTTTGAACTCGGCAAGAATAGGTTTTAGTCCTTCCAGAATCCGACAGGTTATCTCTGTCAGGCCCTGTCCTGGCTGCATTATGTTGAGATCGTAGTCAGGTACAATGGAAAAGAGTTTCAGCACCTGATCGAGCATCTCCCGATGCTGCGCAGTGACGCAAACTTTAGCCTCAAAAAAAGGATCTTTTGCCAACGCATGCACCAACGGCGCCATCTTGATGGCTTCCGGGCGCGTACCAAATACAGTCAGTACTTTCACATCGATTCTCTTCGAATAAGCGGCGAGCGCCTTTGCGCTCACCACAGCTGTGTTGCTATTTCGAGCAACGGCGGGTTAATGCGACACCAGCCCCGATCAGCCCCCCGACAATGCCCCACATAATCATCAGGAAGGCACGACGTGGGCTATCGCGTTTTACCGGTTCTTCCGGTGTACGCAAATAGCGATAGGTCTGAAAACGCGGATCCAGGGTTGGACCAACATTAAGGGTGTTTAACATGGCCCGATTCTGATCATAGTCGAGATCAAAGGCTGGGCCGACAGCCTGTAAATTTTCCAGTCGCGCCTGGAGCATCGGGCGCCCTAACAGGAACATTTCTGAATCAGGTAATTCCTCGGCTGGCACGTCTGTCGCACTGCGAGAAATATTGTGTTGCTCGGCGATTTTAAGTGCCTGTTCAATACTGTTCATCCGGCGGTCGTAGATGGACTTAGCCACTTCTTCCTGACGCTTCACCTGAGCCTTCATCTGAATAGTGCGCGCCGCCCATGCGCCTTTCAGCTCATCATTCAGATGGCTGGCTGCACGCTGGCTGGCAAAAGCAACATATTGACGAAGCAGGTTATTAGCATCGGGGGCGGTTTCGGCAACCAGCTTAACGCTGTCATTGACCGCGCGGGCGAAATCACCAGGAATAAACAGGATGTTGTTGATCATTTCATCCAGCAGAGCCGCATCGGCTTTACTGTTACCGACCATCCGCTGTTTGTAATAGTCAGTCTGCAACCAGAAATCGCGGCGGGTATCCCACGATGCCAGTTGCATAACAAACTCTTTATAGGCTTCATCCATAACCGATGGTTGGTCGGCAGGGGCCATATTTGAACGAACATCCAGGTTACGCAAAAATTGCTGCTGCGAGTAGTACCCGCCCAGCATATTCACGGTTGGACGATCGGTAATCGCCGTCGCACTCCACTCCTGACGCGCAAAAAAAGTATACGCCAACGCGATTAAGGCAAACGCCAGCCCCATGCCAATAATCCACAGCTTCCCAGCCCACAAGGTACGAAACAACCCACGAATATCCAGTTCATTTTCAGCGTCTTCGGCTGGTTTCCCAGGCATTGGTTGCGTCATTACATCCTCATTTTATTTGGTTAAATTAGGGCTGCCATCACGGTTTCTGCGCAGTCGACGTTTCACGCGTTTGATGAAGCGAGCAACCTTCCAGGCACGCTTAATGCAATAGCCATAGAGGAAGAATGCTAGCAAAAAGAGCACCAGCATGACCCATTCCGGGACAAAATGAGAATATTCTGCCAGTACGCCAATAGAAGCGAGTAGCGCTGCAGCAAGGGTAATCAACACAAACGCCTGACGAGAAGTAAATCCAGCGCGCATGATCAAATGATGAATGTGCTGTCGGTCAGGTGAGAATGGACTCATGCCTTTACGCAAACGACGATACATAATCGCCACCATGTCCATCAGCGGGATAGCAATGATCCATAAGGCGGTAACCGGGCTGATTGGATGTGTGGCTCCCTGTGTAGTTTCCAACAGGATCCAGATAACAGTAAAACCAATCAGCGTACTACCGGCATCGCCCATAAAGACTTTGTAGCGACGCCCCAGAATACCAAGGTTTAGCATGATATAAGGCAGGATGGCGGCGATCATGGCAAAGCACCAGATAGCGAGGCTGGTTTGCCCGTCGAACCACAAAATCATACCGATTGCCGCAAACGAGACACAGGATAACCCGCCCAGCAAGCCATCAATACCATCGACCATGTTGAAGGCATTAATCGCCGCCCAGACAGCAAACAGCGTCAGAAAGTAACCAAACGGTCCGAGCACCATCTCCCAGGAGCCAAAGATATAACCCAAACTACTGAGATAAAGTTTGCCGAACACCATCATAACAATGCCAACAGCTGCCTGTATGGTGGCACGGATTTTTACGCTGATATCAAAACGATCATCCAGCGCGCCAATGAACACAAGCACACCGGCACAAACGAGATAGAGAGCTGCATGTGGAATATAGTAATCGACGATTCCGAACGTGAAGCAAATCCCTGCGTAAACCGAAATACCCCCAACGAGTGGTATCAATCCCTGGTGACGTTTGCGGAAGTTAGGTTTATCCACTAAACCGACTTTTTTTGCCACCTTGCGGGCAAAAAACAGAAACAGTGTCGTGAATAAAAAAATACTGATGAGATCAGTACTCACTGTCAGTAAATTCACAATGCATGCTCTCAGAGAAAATTATTAGCTGAAGTATACCCACGAAGACCTTTATTCAGAAGGGAAACTACTTTCTGAATCTCTCAAAAATGAGCAAAAATCAACCAATTGATATGTAAATCGCATAAAACACCCGCAAAAACCAGGAATTTTCACACCATCACAGGTATACCGCTAAGATTACAGATATAAAAGCAAAACGCCACGTAAACACGTGGCGTTTTGCTGTAACACTAACTTATGAGCGTTTCATCATCTCGAAGAAATCATCATTGGTCTTGGTCATCGCAAGCTTATTAATGAGGAATTCCATTGCGTCGATTTCGCCCATCGGGTGAATGATTTTGCGCAGGATCCACATTTTCTGCAGCTCTTCCTGAGTGGTAAGCAACTCTTCTTTACGAGTACCAGAACGGTTGTAGTCGATTGCCGGGAAGACGCGTTTTTCAGCGATTTTACGAGAAAGGTGCAGTTCCATGTTACCTGTACCTTTAAACTCTTCGTAGATAACTTCGTCCATTTTGGAGCCGGTATCGATTAGCGCCGTTGCAATGATGGTCAGGCTGCCGCCCTCTTCCACATTACGTGCTGCACCGAAGAAGCGTTTCGGACGATGCAGGGCGTTGGCGTCCACACCACCGGTCAACACTTTACCGGAAGCCGGTACGACGGTGTTGTAGGCACGAGCCAGACGAGTGATGGAGTCGAGCAGAATAATAACGTCTTTCTTATGCTCAACCAGGCGTTTTGCCTTCTCGATCACCATTTCCGCAACCTGAACGTGGCGAGATGCTGGTTCGTCGAAGGTAGAAGCAACAACTTCACCTTTAACCAGACGCTGCATCTCGGTCACTTCTTCCGGGCGTTCGTCAATCAGCAGAACCATCAGTACGCAGTCTGGATGGTTGTAAGCGATGCTCTGAGCAATGTTCTGCAGCAGCATGGTTTTACCCGCTTTTGGCGGTGCCACAATCAGACCACGTTGCCCACGACCGATAGGCGATGCCAGATCCAGTACGCGTGCGGTTAAATCTTCGGTAGAACCGTTACCACGTTCCATACGCAGACGAGAATTTGCGTGCAGCGGCGTTAAGTTCTCAAAGAGGATTTTGTTACGGGCGTTTTCTGGTTTGTCGAAGTTAACTTCGTTAACCTTCAGCAGCGCAAAATAGCGTTCACCTTCTTTCGGCGGGCGAATCTTACCAGAGATGGTATCACCAGTGCGGAGGTTGAAACGGCGGATTTGGCTAGGAGAAACGTAGATGTCATCAGGGCCGGCGAGGTAGGAGCTGTCTGCGGAACGGAGGAAACCAAATCCATCCTGCAATATCTCCAGTACGCCATCACCAAAGATATCTTCGCCACTCTTTGCGTGCTGCTTCAGGATGGCAAAAATAATGTCCTGCTTACGCATACGAGCCAGGTTTTCCAGCCCCATATTTTCGCCGAGAGTGATCAGCTCAGAAACCGGCGTATTCTTTAATTCGGTAAGATTCATAGTGGTGTGAGTTCTTAAACTTGGGGTAAATCTCGAACTTAATGTTGTGAATGGTATGGCAGGATCATCCATGCCTGTTTACGGTCATCAACTCATGTCTTTTCGCTGTCTGGTCACAGGAGAGTACGCAGAACTGAAACGACAAGACGGATTGAGTGACGAGCCAGAAATCTGTTCACTTCGCATTTAAGAAAAACAGGAAGCGTTGGATATTACAAGATTCAAACTTAATAAGGTATGTTTAATACGAAGTCAACATTAAGTTAGCATGACTCACGCCGGGCGTCCAGTTTTTAGCGACGGGGCACCCGAACATGAAATTCCCTTACGCCAGGTTAGCGTCGAGGAACTCTTTCAACTGACCTTTAGACAGTGCGCCCACTTTGGTTGCGGCCAATTCGCCGTTTTTGAACAGCAGCAGAGTCGGGATACCACGGATGCCATATTTCGGCGCAGTGCCAGGGTTTTGATCGATGTTCAGTTTTGCAACAGTCAGTTTGCCCTGATATTCGTCAGCGATTTCATCCAGAATCGGGGCGATCATTTTGCACGGACCGCACCACTCTGCCCAGAAATCAACGAGGATCGCCCCGTCCGCTTTGAGTACATCCGTGTCAAAACTGTCGTCAGTCAGGTGAATAATTTTATCGCTCATATATAACTCCACAGGAATAAGCCTGGCGTGTTGGTTTCGTTGTTGGTGTAACATTAACCAACTAAAGGTTGACTTTATTTCACCGGATACGCTTTCGTAAAGCAATAGTAAGCTGATATTCTACCACACTATGAGCAAAACACATTTAACAGAACAGAAGTTTTCCGACTTCGCCCTGCATCCGAAAGTTGTAGAAGCCCTTGAAAAAAAAGGGTTTCATAACTGTACGCCCATTCAGGCACTGGCCCTTCCACTAACGCTGGTGGGTCGTGACGTAGCCGGGCAGGCGCAAACCGGTACCGGAAAAACGATGGCGTTTCTTACGTCAACGTTTCATTATCTTCTCTCTCATCCCGCGATTGCCGATCGCAAGGTGAATCAACCGCGTGCCTTAATTATGGCACCGACGCGTGAACTTGCCGTGCAGATCCACGCCGATGCGGAACCACTGGCGCAAGCTACTGGCCTGAAATTGGGTCTGGCTTACGGTGGCGACGGCTACGACAAACAGCTGAAAGTGCTGGAAAGCGGCGTTGACATTTTGATTGGCACCACGGGTCGTTTGATCGACTACGCCAAACAGAACCACATCAACCTCGGCGCCATTCAGGTAGTGGTGCTGGACGAAGCCGATCGTATGTACGATCTGGGCTTTATTAAAGATATCCGCTGGCTGTTCCGCCGTATGCCGCCTGCAAACCAGCGTCTCAACATGCTGTTCTCCGCCACGCTTTCGTACCGGGTACGTGAACTGGCGTTCGAGCAGATGAACAATGCCGAATATATTGAAGTGGAACCGGAACAGAAAACGGGCCACCGCATTAAAGAAGAACTTTTCTACCCTTCTAACGAAGAAAAGATGCGTTTATTGCAAACGCTGATCGAAGAAGAGTGGCCAGACAGAGCGATTATTTTCGCCAACACCAAACATCGTTGTGAAGAGATCTGGGGTCACCTGGCGGCAGATGGTCATCGTGTTGGCCTGTTAACGGGTGATGTAGCGCAGAAAAAACGTCTGCGTATTCTTGATGAATTTACCCGTGGTGATTTGGATATTCTGGTTGCCACCGATGTTGCCGCGCGTGGCCTGCATATCCCGGCTGTGACGCACGTCTTTAACTACGATTTACCCGATGACTGTGAAGATTACGTTCACCGTATTGGTCGTACAGGTCGCGCTGGCGCAAGTGGTCATTCCATCAGCCTGGCATGTGAAGAGTATGCATTGAATTTGCCTGCTATTGAGACCTATATTGGTCACTCAATTCCGGTAAGCAAATACAATCCGGACGCATTGATGACCGATCTGCCAAAACCGCTGCGCCTCACGCGCCCGCGTACAGGCAATGGTCCGCGTCGTACTGGCGCTCCGCGTAATCGTCGTCGTTCAGGTTAAATAAAAAATGTCATACTCAAAATCATTCAAACTGTATCAAGATGGCAAGAGAATGAATCCCGACGAGCTTACTGTAGTAAGTGATTCAGGTGAAAGAACGCAGCCAACGCAGAGACAGATTGAAGGATGAAGAGTATGGGTTCCACCTCGTCGCTTTATGCCGCTATTGATCTCGGTTCGAATAGTTTTCATATGCTGGTTGTGCGCGAGGTGGCTGGCAGTATCCAGACGCTGACGCGAATTAAACGCAAAGTGCGTCTGGCTGCTGGCCTGAACAGCGAAAATGCCCTGTCTAATGAAGCAATGGAGCGCGGCTGGCAATGCCTGCGTCTGTTTGCTGAACGTTTGCAAGATATCCCTCCCTCGCAAATTCGCGTTGTCGCCACGGCGACGTTACGTCTTGCCGTCAATGCTGGTGATTTCATCGCAAAAGCGCAGGAAATCCTTGGCTGTCCGGTACAGGTCATTAGCGGTGAAGAGGAAGCACGCCTGATTTATCAGGGCGTTGCTCACACCACTGGCGGTGCAGATCAGCGCCTGGTGGTAGATATCGGCGGCGCCAGTACTGAACTGGTAACCGGCACCGGCGCACAAACGACGTCCTTGTTCAGCCTGTCTATGGGCTGCGTTACCTGGCTTGAGCGCTATTTTGCCGATCGTAATCTGGGGCAAGAAAACTTTGTTGCAGCCGAACAAGCCGCGCGCGAAGTGCTACGTCCTGTTGCCGATGAATTGCGCTATCACGGCTGGAAGGTGTGCGTTGGTGCTTCCGGCACCGTGCAGGCTTTGCAGGAAATCATGATGGCGCAGGGTATGGATGAACGCATTACCCTGGCGAAATTGCAGCAACTGAAACAGCGCGCTATTCACTGTGGCAGGCTGGAAGAGCTGGAAATCGAAGGGCTGACGCTGGAACGCGCGTTAGTATTCCCAAGTGGTCTGGCGATCCTGATAGCCATTTTTACCGAGCTGAATATCCAGTGTATGACGCTGGCCGGCGGCGCACTGCGTGAAGGCCTGGTTTACGGCATGTTACATCTGGCGGTCGAGCAGGATATTCGCAGCCGAACACTGCGTAATATTCAACGTCGCTTTATGATTGATACCGATCAAGCACAGCGTGTGGCTAAACTCGCCGCTAACTTGTTCGATCAGGTCGAAAATACCTGGCATCTTGAAGCGATTAGCCGCGATTTACTGATCAGCGCCTGTCAGCTTCATGAAATTGGCCTTAGCGTTGATTTCAAACAAGCGCCGCAACATGCCGCTTATCTGGTGCGTAACCTGGATCTTCCTGGTTTTACCCCCGCGCAGAAAAAGCTGCTAGCGACGTTATTACTCAACCAGACGAATCCGGTCGATCTCTCATCGCTACATCAGCAAAATGCCGTACCGCCGCGCGTCGCAGAACAACTCTGCCGTTTACTGCGCCTCGCCATCATTTTTGCCAGCCGTCGTCGTGATGATTTAGTACCAGATATTAAATTACAGGCCGATCATGAGCAGTTGATCTTAACGCTGCCACAAGGTTGGCTGACCCAGCACCCGCTGGGTACAGAGGTTATCGATCAGGAAAGCCAGTGGCAGAGCTATGTCCACTGGCCGCTGGAAGTGCATTAACGTGCAAGGTGCTGGATGCGATGCTGACGCATCTTTCCGGCTTCCCCAGGGAGTGATTATTTCCCTCGTTTTGCCGCCATCATCGCTTTCAGATTCGCCAGATGGCTTTGCCCTTTCTGCATCCGTTCTTCGGCGCTGACCACTTTACGCTCTTGTTCCCAAATCAGATCATCCTGCGGCAGCTCCAGCAAAAAGCGGCTCGGCTCCGGGCGCACCAGTTCGCCGTACTGACGGCGTTCTTTACACAGCGTAAAGGTCAATTCCTTCTGGGCGCGGGTGATGCCGACATAGGCCAGCCGCCGCTCCTCATCGATATTGTCTTCATCGATGCTGCTCTGGTGCGGCAAAAATCCTTCTTCCATACCGACCATGTAGACATAGGGAAACTCCAGCCCTTTCGACGCGTGCAGAGTCATCAGTTGCACCTGATCCAGCTCTTCCTCGCTTTCCCCCCGCTCCATCATGTCGCGCAGAGTAAAGCGCGTCACCACCTGGGTTAACGTCATCGGCTCATCCAGTTCGCTACCTTCCAGCATCTCCGTCATCCAGCTAAATAACTGGTTAACGTTCTTCATGCGCATTTCGGCGGCTTTCGGGCTGGGCGATGTTTCGTACAGCCAGGATTCATAATCCATGCCGTGGATCAGATCACGCACTGCGGCAATCGGCTCCCGCTCCGCCAGACGCTGGATTTCTGCCAACCAGTGAGTGAAGCGGGTCAATGCTTCATAACCACGTCCGCTAAGCGTCTGACTCAGGCCCATATCAAAGCTGGCGGTAAACATGCTTTTATTGCGCGTCATCGCCCACTCACCCAGCTTTTTCAGCGTCGCCGGGCCAATCTCTCGCTTCGGCGTGTTGACGATACGCAGAAATGCGCTGTCATCGTCCGGGTTAGTCAGCACGCGCAGATAAGCCAGCAAGTCCTTGATTTCAGGACGAGAGAAAAACGACGTACCACCAGATATTTTGTATGGGATGCGGTTTTGCATCAGGAATTTTTCAAACACCCGCGACTGATGGTTGCCGCGATAGAGAATGGCGTAATCTTTGTACTGCGTTTTATTGACGAAGTGATGCGCAATCAGTTCACCGGTGACGCGCTCGGCTTCATGTTCCTCGTTATTCGCGCTTAAAACTTTTAGCTCTGCACCGTAGCCCAGTTCGGAGAACAGACGCTTTTCAAAGACGTGCGGGTTATTGGCGATCAGAATATTCGCCGCTTTCAGAATACGCCCGGAAGAGCGGTAGTTCTGCTCAAGCTTAATCACCTTCAACGCCGGGAAGTCCTGGCTTAACAGCACCAGGTTTTGCGGACGTGCGCCGCGCCAGGAGTAGATCGACTGGTCATCGTCACCCACCACGGTAAAGCGCGCGCGGCTGCCCACCAGCAGTTTCACCAGTTCATATTGGCTAGTGTTGGTGTCCTGATACTCATCCACCAGCAGGTAGCGAATTTTGTTCTGCCAGCGCTCGCGTACTTCTTCATTGCGTTGCAGCAGCAACGTCGGCAATAAAATCAGATCGTCGAAGTCGAGAACATTGCACGCTTTCAGGTGCGCATCATACAGTCCATAACAATGGGCAAAAATTCGATCCCGCTCGCCCTTTGCCTCTGCCGCCGCCTGCGCCGGTGTTTTGAGATCGTTCTTCCAGTTGGAGATGGTCGAAATTAGCTGTTGCAAGAGAACTTTGTCATCTTCGATCAGCCCTTCGGTCAACTCTTTAAGCAAAGCAAGCTGATCGGTATCGTCAAACAACGAGAAGTTCGCCTTCATCCCCAATGCTGCATACTCGCGTTTGATGATATCCAGCCCCAGCGTGTGGAAGGTGGAGATCATCAGCCCGCGCGCCTCTTTACGCCCCAGCGTCTGCCCGACACGCTCTTTCATCTCGCGCGCCGCCTTATTGGTAAAGGTCACCGCCGCGATATGTCGCGCCTGATAACCGCAACCGCGGATCAGATGGGCGATTTTATTGGTGATAACACGAGTTTTACCGGAACCCGCGCCCGCCAGCACCAGGCAAGGGCCGGTAACGAATTCGACAGCTTGTTGTTGGCCGGGGTTTAGACGCATAGGAAAATCGCTCAATGAAAGTCGGGAGGGGAAAATAACAGCGTGGTAGTATAGCCAGCCTCATCCTTACCACTCAAGGCACGATCATGGCAAAAACAGCAGCAGCACTGCATATCCTTGTAAAAGAAGAGAAACTGGCTCTGGATCTTCTCGAGCAGATTAAGAACGGTGCCGATTTCGGCAAGCTGGCGAAGAAACACTCCATTTGCCCGTCAGGCAAACGCGGCGGTGATTTAGGTGAATTCCGCCAGGGTCAGATGGTTCCGGCGTTCGATAAAGTGGTGTTCTCTTGTCCGGTACTGGAGCCAACCGGCCCGCTGCACACCCAGTTCGGTTACCACATCATTAAGGTGCTGTACCGTAACTAATAGCAAGGCCTTCTCCGGGAGAAGGCCTTGAACTCTGAATCGCTATTATCCCGCAACAGCAATACGTTTCATATCCGTCATATAGCCGCGCAGTTTCTTACCAACCTGCTCAATCGCATGACCGCGAATGGCTTCATTCACATCACGCAGCTGCGCGTTATCTACCGCGCCTTCCGGAATAGCTTTACCCAAATCGCCCGGTTGCAGCTCTGCCATAAACGGTTTCAGCAGCGGCACACAGGCGTAAGAGAACAGATAGTTACCGTACTCGGCGGTATCAGAGATAACCACGTTCATTTCGTACAGACGCTTACGGGCGATGGTGTTGGCAATCAGCGGCAGTTCGTGCAGTGATTCATAGTAAGCAGATTCTTCAATGATGCCGGAATCAACCATGGTTTCGAACGCCAGTTCAACGCCCGCTTTCACCATTGCGATCATCAGTACGCCTTTATCGAAGTACTCCTGCTCGCCGATTTTGCCTTCATACTGCGGCGCGGTTTCGAACGCGGTTTTGCCGGTCTCTTCACGCCAGGTCAGCAGTTTCTTATCGTCGTTGGCCCAGTCCGCCATCATGCCGGAGGAGAATTCGCCAGAGATGATGTCGTCCATATGTTTCTGGAACAGCGGTGCCATGATCTCTTTCAGTTGTTCTGACAGCGCATAAGCTCGCAGTTTCGCTGGATTAGACAGACGGTCCATCATCAGGGTGATGCCGCCCTGTTTCAGCGCTTCGGTGATGGTTTCCCAACCGAACTGAATCAGTTTTTCTGCGTATGCCGGATCGGTGCCTTCTTCCACCAGCTTGTCGAAGCACAGCAGAGAGCCCGCCTGCAACATACCGCACAGGATGGTTTGCTCGCCCATCAGGTCAGATTTCACTTCCGCAACGAAGGACGATTCCAGCACGCCCGCACGGTGACCACCGGTTGCTGCCGCCCATGCTTTAGCGATCGCCATGCCTTCGCCTTTCGGATCGTTTTCCGGGTGAACGGCAATCAGCGTCGGTACGCCGAATCCACGTTTGTATTCTTCACGCACTTCGGTGCCTGGGCATTTCGGCGCAACCATCACCACGGTGATGTCTTTACGGATCTGCTCGCCCACTTCCACGATGTTGAAACCGTGCGAGTAACCCAGCGCCGCGCCGTCTTTCATCAGTGGCTGTACGGTGCGCACTACATCAGAGTGCTGCTTGTCCGGCGTCAGGTTAACCACCAGATCCGCCTGCGGGATCAGTTCTTCGTAAGTACCCACTTTAAAACCGTTTTCGGTCGCTTTACGCCAGGATGCGCGCTTTTCGGCAATCGCTTCTTTACGCAGAGCGTAGGAGATATCGAGACCAGAATCACGCATGTTCAGGCCCTGGTTCAGACCCTGTGCACCACAACCGACGATGACCACTTTTTTACCCTGAAGGTAGCTCGCGCCATCGGCGAATTCGTCGCGCCCCATAAAGCGACATTTGCCCAACTGTGCCAGCTGCTGGCGCAGGTTCAGTGTATTGAAGTAGTTAGCCATGGTGATTCCTCGTGATGTTGTGCTTCTTATTGTTCGGTTCGCGTTTGCGAGATTGAATTCACTATATGACAGGAAATTTATTGCGGAAATTGATATATTCACAACGTCACATTGCAATTTCTGCAACGTCAACATTGAGGGCTGCGCCATTGGATTTACGCGATCTGAAAACCTTCCTGCATCTGGCGGAAAGCCGCCATTTTGGCCGCAGCGCGCGGGCGATGCACGTTAGCCCATCCACGCTCTCACGGCAGATTCAGCGCCTGGAAGAAGATCTCGGTCAGCCGCTGTTTGTGCGCGATAACCGCACGGTAACGCTGACGGAAGCGGGCGAAGAACTGCGCGTTTTCGCCCAGCAAACACTGTTGCAGTATCAGCAATTGCGCCACACCATCGATCAGCAAGGTCCGTCGCTCTCCGGCGAGCTGCATATCTTCTGCTCGGTCACCGCTGCCTACAGCCATCTGCCGCCGATTCTGGATCGCTTCCGCGCGGAACACCCGTCGGTGGAGATCAAACTCACTACCGGTGATGCGGCAGATGCGATGGAAAAGGTCGTCACTGGCGAAGCAGATTTGGCGATTGCCGGGAAGCCGGAGACTCTGCCAGGCGCGGTGGCGTTTTCGATGCTGGAGAATCTGGCGGTAGTGCTGATCGCGCCTGCCCTACCGTGCCCGGTGCGCAATCAAGTTTCGGTAGAGCAACCGGACTGGTCAACAATACCGTTCATCATGGCCGATCAGGGGCCGGTGCGCCGCCGCATTGAACTGTGGTTCCGACGCAACAAAATCAGCAACCCGATGATTTACGCCACGGTTGGCGGGCATGAAGCGATGGTTTCGATGGTGGCGCTCGGCTGCGGCGTGGCCTTGTTGCCAGAAGTGGTGCTGGAAAACAGCCCGGAACCGGTGCGTAACCGCGTAATGATTTTAGAGCGCAGCGATGAGAAAACGCCGTTTGAACTGGGCGTGTGTGCACAAAAAAAGCGGCTGCATGAGCCGCTGATTGAGGCGTTCTGGAAGATTTTGCCGAATTAGTTTTATGGCCCCACCATTACCCTAACGGGCTTACCAATACGGCTAAGCATATTCACCAGAGCATCGATGGTGAATTTGCTGCATTTCTTGTTGACGACATCCGAAACGCGCGGCCGTGATATATGTAAAACGGTTGCCACCTCGGCTTGCTTCATCTGGTTTTGCTTAATCCAGAGGGTAATTTCTTCCATGAGCTGTTCTTTGATGGCTAATGTATTTTCGATTTCACTCAGGGAATCAGCGTAAAGCTTTTCTGCTTCCTGCTTATCAAACCCCAAATCAGCAAAAACATTACCGCCAGATGGCGTCACATGGCGAATATCACTATCAGTTTTGGCAATCACTGGCTGTTTCTCCGTTGTTGCACCACCCGGTTATAACGCGTTCTGGCGATGTTTTTATCGTGCTGACTGGTTTGTTGCGTCTGTTTCTGGAAACTATGCAAAACGTAGAGCGCTTCTACGAACTTCGCAACATACATAACGCGATAGATGCCATTGTTGTCACGAATACGAATTTCATTTACCCCAGCCCCAATTTCTGAAAACGGTTTCCAGTCATCAGGTTCAATTCCATACTGAATTTTGTGAAGCTGATAACCAACTGCTTTACGTACCGTTATGGGAAAAGCCAAGAGATCCTCCAGAGAAGATCCCACCCATCGAATTTCTTTTTCATTGGGGAGAGCTCGGGTGAGTAACATAACATCCTTGTGTATAAAATTTTATACACTACTTTTAACAGGCGCAAGTGATAGCGGTGCACAAATAACCAAAATGGCGATGCTAACGATATGGTGAGCCGAGTTTCACCACAAGCAGATTGAGCGCCTTCTGGAAAACGTCTCGCAAAATTGAATGAGTGGATGCTTCGGACTGGCAGAAAAGCCCAATAACTGAGGGAAGATCATATCTGGATATTAGGCCCACTTTACTTTGTGGGCCTGAAAACCGAAAAGCTGAGTTAACCCGCCAAAAAGAACCTGAACGCCGGGTTATTGGTTTCGTCGTGGCAATCGTAGCCCAGCTCATTTAGCCGGGTTTCGAAATCCGGTTCATGGTCGCCAAGTTCGAACGCCGCCAGTACGCGCCCGTAGTCGGTACCGTGGCTGCGATAATGGAACAGAGAAATGTTCCAGTGCGTACCCAGCGTGTTGAGGAAGCGCAGCAGCGCGCCCGGTGATTCCGGGAATTCGAAGCTGTAGAGGTGTTCCTGCAACGGATGCGATGGACGCCCGCCGACCATATAGCGCACATGCAGCTTCGCCATTTCGTCGTCGGAGAGATCAACCACGCTGTAGCCGCCATCGTTGAGCATCTGCAAAATTTCTTTGCGCTCTTCGAGGCCGCGGCTTAAGCGCACGCCGACAAAGATGCAGGCGTTTTTGGCATCGGCAAAGCGATAGTTGAACTCAGTGACCGAACGCCCGCCAAGTAGCTGGCAAAATTTGAGGAAGCTGCCTTTTTCTTCCGGGATGGTCACCGCCAGCAACGCTTCACGCTGTTCGCCCAGTTCGCAGCGTTCCGAGACGTAGCGCAGGCCGTGGAAATTGACGTTTGCCCCCGAAAGTACATGCGCCAGTCGTTCGCCGCGAATGTTGTGCTGGGCGATATATTTTTTCATTCCCGCCAGCGCCAACGCGCCAGACGGCTCCGCCACCGCGCGCACATCTTCGAACAGGTCTTTCATCGCCGCACAGATAGCATCGCTATCGACGGTGATGATGTCGTCGAGATACTCCTGGCACAAACGGAAGGTTTCATCGCCGATGCGTTTTACCGCAACACCTTCGGCAAACAGCCCTACGCGCGGCAAATCAACCGGATGACCCGCATCCAGCGCCGCTTTCAGGCAGGCGGAATCCTCCGCTTCTACGGCGATCACTTTGATTTGCGGCATCAGCTGTTTGATCAGCACCGCCACGCCCGCAGCCAGACCACCGCCGCCGACTGGCACAAATACGCGATCAAGATGGGCATCCTGCTGGAGCAGTTCCAGCGCCAGCGTGCCTTGCCCAGCGATCACCATCGGATGGTCGAATGGCGGCACCCAGGTGAAGCCCTGCTGCTGAGACAATTCAATCGCTTTGGCTTTCGCTTCATCGAAGTTCGCACCATGAAGCAGCACTTCGCCGCCGAAGCCGCGTACCGCATCAACTTTGATGTCAGCGGTGGCGGTTGGCATGACGATCAGGGCCTTCACGCCTAACCGTGCGGAAGAAAACGCCACACCCTGTGCGTGGTTACCCGCAGAAGCGGTGATCACGCCGTGCGCTTTCTGTTCTTCCGTCAGGCCCGCCATCATGGCGTATGCACCGCGCAGCTTAAAGCTATGAACTGGCTGGCGATCTTCGCGCTTCACCAGAATCACGTTATCAAGACGCGACGACAGTTTTTCCATTTTTTGTAGCGGCGTAACCTGCGCCGCCTCGTAGACCGGTGCGCGTAGCACCGCTCTTAAATATTCGGCACCTTCCGGGGCACCGGACAGGGGTTGTGAGTCAGCCATTATTAACCCCCCAGTTTCGATTTATCGCGCACCGCACCTTTGTCGGCGCTGGTTGCCAGGCTGGCGTAGGCGCGCAGGGCAAAGGAAACCTGCCGTTCACGATTTTTCGGCGTCCAGGCTTTGTCGCCACGGGCTTCCTGCGCTTCACGACGCGCCGCCAGTTCGGCATCGCTTACCTGTAACTGAATGCCACGGTTCGGAATGTCGATAGCGATCAGGTCGCCATCTTCAATCAGGCCAATACTGCCGCCGCTTGCCGCTTCCGGTGAGACGTGGCCGATAGAAAGGCCAGAGGTGCCGCCAGAGAAACGACCGTCGGTGATCAGCGCACAGGCTTTACCGAGACCCATTGATTTCAGGAAGCTGGTTGGGTAGAGCATTTCCTGCATCCCCGGACCGCCTTTCGGGCCTTCATAGCGAATTACTACCACATCTCCGGCGACAACTTTACCGCCGAGAATCGCTTCAACCGCGTCATCCTGGCTTTCGTACACTTTCGCCGGGCCGGTGAATTTGAGGATGCTGTCATCGACGCCTGCGGTTTTCACGATGCAGCCGTTTTCTGCGAAATTACCGTAGAGCACCGCCAGGCCGCCGTCTTTGCTGTAGGCGTGTTCCAGCGAGCGGATACAGCCGTTGGCGCGGTCATCATCGAGAGAATCCCAACGGCAATCCTGCGAGAATGCCTGTGTAGTACGAATGCCAGCAGGGCCTGCGCGGAACATATTTTTTACCGCGTCATCCTGGGTCAACATAACGTCGTATTGTTCCAGCGTTTGCGGCAACGTCAGGCCAAGTACGTTTTTTACATCACGGTTCAGTAATCCCGCGCGATCCAGTTCACCGAGAATACCGATAACACCACCAGCTCGGTGAACATCTTCCATATGGTATTTCTGGGTGCTCGGCGCAACTTTACACAGCTGCGGTACTTTGCGGGAGAGCTTATCGATATCACTCATGGTGAAGTCGATTTCCGCTTCCTGCGCCGCCGCCAGCAGGTGAAGAACGGTGTTGGTAGAGCCGCCCATCGCGATATCCAGCGTCATGGCGTTTTCAAACGCCGCTTTGCTTGCGATATTGCGCGGCAGTGCACTTTCGTCGTTTTGCTCATAGTAACGTTTGGTCAGCTCAACAATGCGTTTACCGGCGTTAAGGAACAGTTGCTTACGATCCGCGTGGGTCGCCAGCAGCGAACCGTTGCCCGGCTGCGACAGGCCCAGCGCTTCGGTCAGGCAGTTCATTGAGTTAGCGGTAAACATCCCGGAGCAGGAACCGCAGGTTGGGCAGGCGGAACGTTCAACCTGATCGCTCTGGGAGTCAGAGACTTTCGGGTCTGCGCCCTGGATCATCGCATCAACCAGATCGAGCTTGATGATCTGATCGGACAGTTTGGTTTTCCCGGCCTCCATCGGGCCGCCGGAAACAAAGATCACCGGAATATTCAGGCGCAGGGAAGCCATCAGCATCCCCGGGGTGATTTTGTCACAGTTAGAGATGCAGACCATAGCGTCGGCGCAGTGGGCGTTGACCATATACTCAACGGAATCAGCGATCAGTTCGCGAGATGGCAGTGAATAAAGCATCCCCCCGTGGCCCATGGCAATCCCATCATCCACCGCAATGGTGTTGAACTCTTTGGCAACGCCGCCAGCCGCTTCAATTTGTTCGGCGACCAGTTTACCGAGATCGCGCAGATGGACGTGACCCGGTACAAATTGGGTGAACGAGTTCACAACCGCGATAATCGGCTTACCGAAATCGGCGTCGGTCATTCCGGTGGCGCGCCACAGCGCACGAGCACCCGCCATATTACGACCATGAGTGGTGGTGGCGGAACGGTACTTAGGCATACTTTATTTACTCCCAGTGTCTGTCTCGTAAATGGGACGGTGCGTGCCGTCCCATTTTTTGTATTTATTGATTAACTTGATCTAACCAGCCCCATTTATCTTCGGTTTCGCCGGTGAAGAGGCCGAAGAAGGCTTGCTGGATGCGTTTGGTGACCGGGCCACAACGGCCTTCGCCAACCTGAATACCGTCTACGCTGCGCACTGGCGTGATTTCTGCCGCCGTACCGGACATAAACACTTCATCCGCCAGGTACAGGGATTCGCGCGACAGCACCTGCTCACGCACTTCAATTCCCAGCTCTTTCGCCAGTTTGATGATGGCATCACGGGTAATCCCCGGCAGTGCGGATGAGGTGAACGGTGGGGTGAACAGCACACCGTCTTTCACTTCAAACAGGTTTTCGCCTGCGCCTTCAGAGATGTAACCATTCACATCCAACGCGATACCTTCCTGATAACCGTGGCGGCGCGCTTCGCTACCCACCAGCAGGGAAGAGAGGTAGTTACCACCGGCTTTTGCCGCGGTTGGGATGGTGTTTGGTGCTGCGCGGTTCCAGGAGGAAACCATCGCATCGATCCCCTGCTCCAGCGCTTCTGCGCCCAGATACGCTCCCCACGGGAAAGCAGCGATAATCACGTCGGTTGAGTATCCCGCAGGCGGGTTTACGCCCATGCCAACATCACCGACGAAGATCAACGGACGGATATAGGCGCTGGTGAGATTGTTTTTGCGGATCACGTCACGACAAGCTTCCATCAGCTCATCAATGCTCTGCGAAACCGGGAAGCGATAGATTTTGGCGGAGTCATGCAGACGCTGCATATGCTCACGATGGCGGAATACAACCGGTCCTTTGTGCGAGTCGTAGCAACGGATGCCTTCAAAAACCGAGGTGCCATAGTGCAGCGCGTGCGACATCACATGCACCTTCGCGTCTTCCCAGCGAACCATCTCCCCATTGAACCAAATGTAATCAGCTTTCTTCGTGGTCATTTTTATATTCCTTTTGCGCTCAGGCGCGGATTTGTTGTGATGTGGTTGTGCTCTGGCAGATGGCAACGTGTGCGACGTCCACCAGTTTATTTAACTGACTAAACAGTAAGTCGACCGACCGTGGGCTGGCAACGGTCAATTCGATATTTATATTTTGTGCATCGCTGGCGGCGGCCATATTCATTGAGCAGACGTGGAAACCACGATGACGCACCACGCGTAAAACACGTTCTAAGGTTTCCGGATTGAAGCGAGCCGATACATTGACCTGATGTTGCATCATGATAATTTCTCCAACATTTCTGAATTACTGGCACCAGGCGGCACCAGCGGCCAGACGTTCTCAAGTTCGTCGATTGAGACATGAAGCAGGTATGGCCCATCACTGTTCAGCATGGTGTCGAGTGCCGCTTCAACCTGGTCTTTACGGGTGATGTGTTGGCCAGGGATGCCGAAGGCGCTGGCTAACATGAGGAAATCGGGATTATCGGTAAGGGTGGTTTCGCTATATCGTTCCTGGAAAAACAGTTGCTGCCATTGTCGAACCATCCCTAACCGTTGGTTATCGAGTAAGACGATTTTCAACGGTAACTGCTTGCGTTTTACGGTGCCCAGCTCTTGCACATTCATCATGAAAGAGCCGTCACCGGAGATACAGACGACGGTATCGTTCGGTCGTGCGACTTGCGCGCCAACCGCTGCCGGTAAACCGAATCCCATAGTGCCTAAGCCGCTGGAGGTGATGAAATTTTCCGGGCGAGAGTGGGCGATGTGCTGCGCAGCCCACATCTGATGCTGCCCCACATCTGTGGTCACAACGCAATCTACAGGTTTACGATCCGACAGTTGTTTTAACAACAACGGCGCGTAGATAGCGTCACCGGGATGGTCGTAACGCCAGGCATGTTCATCACGCAGCTGCGCGCAGTATTGCTGCCAGTCATTGATATTTAACGGCTGCTGTAATGCTGGTAACAGAGCATTTAAATCACCCTGTAATGCCACATGCACCTGACGCAGCTTGTTCATTTCTGCCGGGTCGATATCCACATGGATAACACTGGCGTGCGGTGCGAAGGTGTTCAGCTTGCCGGTCACCCGGTCATCAAAACGTGCACCTACGGCGATCAGTAAATCACATTCCTGCACCGCGAAGTTCGCCGCTTTGGTGCCGTGCATTCCCAGCATTCCCAGATAGTACGGATAATCCGCTTCAACTGCGCCCAGCCCTTTCAACGTGCAGGTGGCAGGCATTTTTGTGGCAGTGAGAAATTCACGCAAAGCGGGAACTGCCTGCGCCATGCCCACGCCACCGCCAACGTACAGCATCGGTTTTTGCGCTTTTGCCAGCATCTGGCGCGCTTGCTCGACTTCGGCATGTGGGAAAGTCACTTCGTTTTCAACGGTGGTGAACCAGGGTTCCAGGTCACCGCTGGCTAGCTGGATATCTTTTGGAATATCGACCAGAACCGGACCAGGACGACCTGAGCTGGCAACTTCGAATGCTTCAGCCATAATGCGCGGCAACTCTTTAAGCGACTGCACCAGAAAGCTGTGCTTGGTACAGGCTAACGACAATCCCAGGACATCCACTTCCTGAAATGCGTCGGTACCGATGAACGGTGCGGACACCTGACCGGTGATGGCAACGACAGGGATGGAATCTAACAGCGCGTCCGCAAGCCCGGTTATCAGGTTGGTTGCGCCCGGACCAGACGTGGCGATACATACGCCAGTTTTGCCAGTAGCACGGGCATAGCCGATAGCCGCCATTGCCGCTCCCTGCTCATGTCGGCACAGCAAGTGCTCCACGCCGCCGTCATACAATGCATCGTAAACCGGCATAATTGCGCCACCCGGATAACCGAAAACGGTATTCACACCCTGTGCCCGCAACGCATGTACCACCCACTGTGCGCCATTCATAGTTAGTTCCCCGTCCTGAATCTTGAGAAACAGAATTTTGTGCTGTTATTCATTGTCTGCTCCTCGGTTATGTTTTTAAGGTCAAAAAAAACCCCCGGACCTTTCGGTGCGGGGGTCTTAGTTCGTTAAGGCTTGATCTCTAAGCCTTTCCTCGTCCAAGTGCAGCCCCGCACGGTGGGATAATAATCACCACCACGCTAATCACGACCAGGCTAATCACTCGTAGAAGGGCTGTCATTTTGTCTTTTCTTGCATCTTGTTCGAAGGAATGCCTAAAGAGTTACCATAGATTTTGCGAATGGCACAAGATATTTTTTAATCACGTTTTGTTGTATTCCCAATCATTTCGATAAAAAGCATTGTTTTTTATATAAAAAAAGGTGAGTGAAAAAAATTCAATTTCCGTATATTTCTTGCCCTCACTCAGAGGCTAATTTTTTTACTTCTCATTTTTGCGAGAGTTATTCCATCACTCATACAACTCAGATCACGTTGCATAAATAAACGGGAATCAGCCGCTAATTAACGCAATTTGGCAGACTACAGCAGTGATCTCTTATGCACATAATGGTGGCTCAAGGAGGGCTTATGTCACTGTCAATTGTTCATACTCGTGCGGCTCTGGGGGTAAACGCTCCCCCGATCACTGTTGAGGTTCATATCAGTAAAGGTCTACCAGGATTAACGATGGTGGGCTTACCAGAAACAACGGTAAAAGAAGCACGCGATCGCGTGCGCAGCGCCATTATCAATAGCGGATATGAATATCCGGCAAAAAAAATCACCATTAACCTTGCACCAGCCGACCTGCCGAAAGAAGGAGGGCGATATGATTTACCTATCGCTGTTGCTTTGCTGGCAGCCTCTGAACAGCTTACAGCCAATAAGTTGCATGAATATGAATTAGTCGGGGAACTGGCGCTTACAGGCGCTCTGCGCGGCGTTCCTGGCGCAATCTCCAGTGCAACTGAAGCCATTAAGTCGGGCAGAAAAATTATCGTCGCGAAAGATAACGAAGATGAAGTGGGGCTAATTAACGGTGAAGGATGCCTGATAGCCGATCATCTGCAGGCTGTCTGTGCGTTTCTGGAAGGCAAGCATGCTCTCGAACGCCCGTCACCAACTGATGTTGCATCCCGGATATTACAACATGATCTCAGTGATGTTGTCGGTCAGGAGCAAGGAAAGCGAGGGCTGGAAATTACCGCCGCAGGGGGCCACAACCTTTTACTGATTGGGCCACCAGGAACAGGTAAAACAATGCTCGCCAGCCGTATTAATGGCTTATTGCCAGATTTAAGTAATGAAGAAGCTCTGGAAAGTGCCGCAATATTAAGCCTGGTGAGTGCCGAGTCAGTGCAAAAACAATGGCGGCAGCGCCCGTTCCGCTCACCGCATCACAGTGCGTCGTTAACTGCGATGGTGGGCGGTGGTGCAATTCCAGGGCCAGGTGAAATTTCGCTGGCGCATAACGGCGTGCTTTTTCTGGATGAGCTACCTGAATTTGAACGGCGTACATTGGATGCCTTGCGGGAACCCATTGAGTCTGGACAGATCCATCTTTCACGCACGCGGGCCAAAATAACCTATCCGGCCCGTTTCCAGCTTGTCGCGGCGATGAATCCCAGCCCTACCGGACATTATCAGGGAAACCATAACCGCTGCACACCAGAACAAACATTACGTTATCTCAACCGGCTCTCGGGGCCCTTTCTCGACCGCTTTGACCTCTCACTGGAGATCCCACTACCGCCCCCCGGCATTTTGAGTAAAACGGTAGTGCCGGGAGAAAGCAGCGCCACCGTTAAACAACGTGTAATGGCCGCCAGAGAGCGCCAATTTAAGCGGCAGAATAAACTGAATGCCTGGCTGGATAGCCCGGAAATACGCCAATTCTGCAAGCTTGAGAGCGCAGATGCGCAGTGGCTGGAAGAAACGCTGATCCATCTGGGATTATCGATTCGTGCCTGGCAGCGGTTACTGAAAGTTGCACGAACCATTGCTGATATTGATCAATCTGACATTATCACACGGCAGCATTTGCAGGAGGCAGTTAGCTATCGTGCGATTGACCGCTTGCTCATCCATTTGCAAAAACTGCTGACATAAAAAAAGGGCATTTCGCCCTTTTTATTAATCGTCGGAATCGGTGTAGTCTTCAGCTCCTTCAACCTGCGGTTTACCGCCGGAAAGGGTATGAAAACGTTTTGGACGCTTAATACGCGTCATATACTTGGACCACACGCGTTCTGCTTCTGTCACTGGCTCACGTTCGCCACGGCATACTGCTACGAAGAGTTTCTCTTCCTCGGTAACCGGCTCGCGTTTGCCGAGATCCAGCTCATTGAAGGCATAACCATGACGTTCAAGCAGTTGTGCCTCTTTGATGGTGAAATCACCATGACGAGAGAATCCACGTGGATAATGTTTATTGTCGAAATATCGATTAGTCGTCGTAAAGCTTTCCGCCATCCTGCACGCTCCTAATTCTTTGACCGAGCTAGTTATGGCGCGGAGTATTAGTTACGCTTGACAGAGTGTAAAACAAAACATTTAAATCATAACGACAAATAATTTTGCGGAGAGCACTGTGGATACGGAATTGTTAAAAACTTTCCTGGAAGTTAGCCGAACGCGTCACTTTGGTCGAGCTGCTGAATCGCTCTATCTGACCCAATCAGCCGTGAGCTTTCGAATCAGACAACTGGAAAATCAACTGGGTGTGAATCTTTTCACCCGCCACAGAAACAATATCCGTTTAACCGCTGCCGGAGAAAAGCTTCTGCCTTATGCAGAAACGCTAATGAGCACCTGGCAGGCCGCCCGCAAGGAGGTGGCGCATACCTCACGACATAATGAGTTTTCTATTGGTGCCAGCGCCTCGCTGTGGGAGTGTATGCTTAATCAGTGGCTGGGGCGCTTGTATCAGAATCAGGATGCCCACACAGGCCTGCAATTTGAAGCGCGGATTGCCCAACGACAGTCTCTGGTAAAACAGCTACATGAACGTCAACTTGATCTTCTTATTACCACTGAAGCGCCCAAAATGGACGAATTTAGTAGCCAGTTATTGGGACATTTCACTTTAGCGCTCTATGCCAGCGCCCCCTCTAAGTTAAAGGGTGATCTTAACTATCTGCGTCTGGAATGGGGACCGGATTTTCAACAGCATGAGGCAGGTTTGATCGGTGCTGATGAAGTTCCTATCCTGACAACCAGTTCTGCTGAACTGGCACAACAACAGATTGAAATGCTTAATGGCTGCACCTGGCTACCGGTAAGTTGGGCGCGCAAAAAAGGCGGTTTGCATACTGTTGTCGACAGTACAACACTTTCACGGCCGCTCTATGCCATATGGCTGCAAAATAGCGACAAACACGCGCTGATTCGAGATCTATTGAAAATTAACGTACTGGATGAAGTGTATTAATCTGAATGGCTGGCAAGGACGCCGGTGGAAGGATTTACTTCGGAGAGGGTTATTTTAGATAAAAAAAATCCTTAGCTTTCGCTAAGGATGATTTCTGGCAGGGGCGGAGAGACTCGAACTCCCAACACCCGGTTTTGGAGACCGGTGCTCTACCAATTGAACTACGCCCCTAATTAGGGTGGCGGAACGGACGGGACTCGAACCCGCGACCCCCTGCGTGACAGGCAGGTATTCTAACCAACTGAACTACCGCTCCACCGAATTCTTTTACAACCACCGGTTTTATGACCGGCTTACTGCTTAATTTGATGCCTGGCAGTTCCCTACTCTCGCATGGGGAGACCCCACACTACCATCGGCGCTACGGCGTTTCACTTCTGAGTTC
The DNA here is from genome assembly GCF_963883545.1 of Escherichia sp. E4702. NCBI lineage: Bacteria > Pseudomonadati > Pseudomonadota > Gammaproteobacteria > Enterobacterales > Enterobacteriaceae > Escherichia > Escherichia sp. E4702. Next base: position 98,650 of record NZ_CAWORF010000034.1, read on the forward strand.
GGCATGGGGTCAGGTGGGACCACCGCGCTAAGGCCGCCAGGCAAATTCTGTTTTATTAACCCGCTTACGCCGGTTAATCTAATCTGTTATCAAGCTTACTTATCGATGTCTCATCCGCCAAAACATCTTCGGCGTTGTAAGGTTAAGCCTCACGGTTCATTAGTACCGGTTAGCTCAACGCATCGCTGCGCTTACACACCCGGCCTATCAACGTCGTCGTCTTCAACGTTCCTTCAGGACCCTTAAAGGGTCAGGGAGAACTCATCTCGGGGCAAGTTTCGTGCTTAGATGCTTTCAGCACTTATCTCTTCCGCATTTAGCTACCGGGCAGTGCCATTGGCATGACAACC